>CAZTHV010000381.1:0-3168 GCA_964613165.1 uncultured Marmoricola sp. | reverse complement strand
CCTCGCCGGCGCCGATGCCTTCGCGATCGTCGCCGCCGGCGGCGTCCGGGTGCCACGTCAGGTCACGGTCGATGTGCCCGAGGAGGTGCCCGCCGCGGTGGCGGGCGTCGGGGGTCTGGCCGTGCTCAAGGCCGAGGTCCCGGGTCTCGCCCACAAGGCGGAGATCGGTGCCGTCGTCGTGGGCGTGGACCAGGCATCGGCGGCCGCTGAGGCCAGTGCGATGCGGGACCGGGTCATCGAGCATGTCGGTCAGCCGGGGGGCTTCCTGATCCAGGAGCAGGTCACCGGCGAGCTCGTCGAGGTGCTCGTCGGCATCGTGCGCGACCCGCAGGTGGGACTGATGATGAGCCTCGGTCTCGGCGGCACACTGGTGGAGCTGGGCTCCGAGCCGATGCTCGCGCCGCTGCCGGTGACACCGGAGGTAGCCGACACGATGACCCGCGGCGGCGCACTGGCCCACATTCTCGACGGGTACCGGGGCAAGCCTCCGCTCGACCGGGATGCGCTGATCGCGACGATGGTGGCGTTCTCGGACCTGATCGTGTCGTTGGGCTCTCAGGTGGCCGCCGCGGAGCTCAATCCCGTGATGGTGCTGCCACGGGGCGCCATCGCCGTCGATGCCCTGCTGGTGCGCGAGGAGCGCACCGCGCAGGACGACTGACCACTTCACAAGAGCGCGCCACAGGCGCCAAGAGAGCACGAGAAGGGAATAAGGGTGACCGAGAAGAACACCAGACCGGTAGCGACGCAGGGGACGAGCCCGGTGCCACTGGGCGAGCTCCCGGCGTTGGGCGAGGTCCCGGCGACCATGTCGGCTCTGGTTATCCGCCAGGACCGCTTCGGCGACCCGGCGACCGCGTTCCAGCCGGAGCAGGTGCCGACCCCCGAGCTCGGTCCGCGCGACGTGCTGATCGCCGTCATGGCGGCGGGCGTCAACTACAACAATGTCTGGGCTGCTCGCGGCTACCCGGTCGACGTCATCGGCACGCGGCAACGAGCCGGCGCGACCGAGGACTACCACGTCGGTGGATCGGATGCCTCGGGCATCGTCTACGCCGTGGGCGACGCCGTCACCTCGGTGCAGATCGGCGACCATGTCGTCGTTCATCCCGGCTACTGGGACCCCGAGGACCCTCACGTCCTGGCGGGGAAGGACCCGATGCTGGCGCCGAGCGCCGAGATCTGGGGCTACAACACCAACCACGGGTCCTTCGCGCAGTTCGCACGCGCGCAGGAGCATCAGGTCCTGCCGAAGGCCGAGCACCTGTCCTGGGAAGAGGCTGCAGCTCCGACCCTGGTCGGCACCACTGCCTACCGCATGCTGCACGGCTGGCCCGGAAACACGCTGACCGAGGGTGACGTCGTGCTGGTCTGGGGCGGCTCCGGAGGCGTCGGCTCGCAGGCGTGCCAGCTGGTCCGAGCCGCAGGCGGCCGGGCCGTTGCCGTGGTCTCCGACGAGGAGCGCGGCCGCTACGCCGTGCAGAACGGCGCAATCGGGTTCATCAACCGCCGCGAGTACGACCACTGGGGCATCCCGCCGCTGATCGACGACGCAGCCGGGCAGAAGGCCTGGAGCGCGCAAGCGCGCGCGTTCGGCAAGAAGCTGTGGGAGGTGGCTGGCGAGCGGGTCGATCCCTCCCTGGTGATCGAGCACCCCGGGCGGGCGACGATTCCGACCAGCATCTTCCTCTGCGCCACCGGCGGCATGGTGGTCATCTGCGCCGGCACCACCGGGTACGAGGCCACGGTCGACCTGCGGTACCACTGGACCCGCCAGAAGCGGCTGCAGGGAAGCCACGGAACCAATGACGACCAGGCGACCGCGTACAACGACCTGGTCCGCAATCGCCGCGTGGACCCCGCGTTGGGTCGTACCATCCGTTTCGACGAGCTCCCTGAGGCCCACGCCCAGATGGGCCGCGGTGAGGAAGTCTTCGGAAACACCACCGCGCTGGTCGGCGCGAAGGAGCCCGGTCTCGGACGCGACTGACAGCAGAGACGAGACCGATAGCAGAGAGGCGTACCAGTGCCCAGTTCCCGCCGACGTCGTCGGACCCTCCTACCTCGAGAGGTGATGGACACCTTCGCGAGGCCGGCCGCGGAGATCTATGTCGAGATCTTCGCGGCGCTCCAGGAGCCGCTGCGGCTGCGCATCCTGACGCTGATCGCCTCGGCGTTGGAGGAGCCGGAGGGGGAGTACGCCTGTACGTCGCTGGAAGCGAAGCTCCCGGTGACCAAGTCGACCATCTCCTACCACGTGAAGATCCTCCGCAAGGCCGGGCTGATCTCGGTGCGCAAGGAGGGCCGCTACTACCGCTACACCGCTCGCGAGGAGGTGCTTGAGCACTTCCTGCCGGGGATGCTCGATGTCCTCCTCGACGAATACGACGACGAGGAGGCGACTGTCGCCACCGGCACGCGTCCGCGCTCTGTCCGCGCGGCACGCTAGCCGCCGACGACCCGAAGAACAGGCCCCGGACCCCCTCCGGGGCCTGTTCGCCATCCTCCGGCACACCACGACCGCGCGATTGGGGTCCCGGCCAGACACGAGCGACCGTGAACCTCAGCGCGGCCGTGGCCGGACATGGTGAGACCCACGTCGTTCACCGCGGAGCTCGAGTCCTCGGCCGCTCCGCACTTCGCTCGTCGACAGGCTTGCTGGCCTCGACATTGGCGAAGGCCCCCGAGGCGAAGCAATCTCGGGGGCCTTCGTCATGCACTGGCGCTTGCGCGCCTGTAGGGATTCGAACCCCAAACCTTCTGATCCGTAGTCAGATGCTCTATCCGTTGAGCTACAGGCGCCCGTCCCGCGAACAGGACCCCGACATGCTAGCGGACGCCCACCATCCTGACCGAATCGGTCGGGCGAGGTGGCCGATCGATCCGGCGCCGGCGCAGGCACCGGCGATCTCACCCTTGATCGATCCAATAGGCGTGGACAGCGGACGGGGTTACATTCGACGCGGCTCCCCGCGTACCCCTCCGTGGCGACGCACGAATCGCCGACCGAAAGGCACGACAAGACCAATGGTGGATGTGGCGAAGGCCCTGGACGAGGCCGGACTGACCAACCCGCACGTGCGTGAGTACGTCGAGCACTGGGCCGGCATCACCGGCGCGGACCGCGTCGAGGTGGTCAGCGCCGCCGACGACGCCCGGCTGGTCGCC
>CAZTHV010000380.1:904-3177 GCA_964613165.1 uncultured Marmoricola sp. | reverse complement strand
GGCCGCTGCCGGGACCAACACGGTCGCGGCCACATCTCGGGCACGATCGCGCAGCTCGCGCTCCCGAGCGGTCAGCTGGGCATCGGCGGCGGGCTCGTCCAGGATCCGCTGCCAGGCCAGCCAGCGGTCACCCTCTCCCTGCGGACCGGGACCCCGAGGCTCATCCATGCGCCGGGTCCGGATCCGGCGCGGTCGCGCCAACCTGGTCGATCCGCTTGGCCTGGTCGTCGGAGACGAACCTTGCAGGTCGCTTCTCGCGGAAGGCGGCTATTCCCTCGGTCGACTCCTCGCGCGCGATCGACAGCGCGGCAAGCATCGCCTCCGCGTCCAGCCCCTGCTGCCAACCGCCGGGGCGGGTGTGCTCCACCGCCTGCAGGATCGCGGCCGTGGCCAGCGGTCCGGAGGCCACCAGGCGCCTGGCGGTTTCGAAGGCGACCTCAACCAACCGCTCAGGTACGACCGGCTCGACCGGGGTGAGGCCCAGCTCGTAGGCCCGCGTGGCGCCGAGGCGCTCGCCGGTGAGCATGAGATGGGTCGCGACCGGGGAACCGACAACCCTGGTCAGGCGCTGCGTCCCGCCGTACCCCGGCATAAGACCCAGCCGTCCCTCGGGAAGCCCAAGGGACACGCGAGTGCTCAACACGGGGAAGGTGCAGGCAAGCACCAGCTCGAAGCCGCCACCCAGGGCCACCCCGTCGACGGCGGCGATCACCGGAGTGGACGACAACTCGACGGAGCGGAAGACCCGCTGCCCCAGTCGGAGCGTCTCCAGTGCCTGGTCGGCGGTCATCTGGTCGAACTGGTCCAGGTCCGCGCCTGCGGAGAACGCCTTGCCCCCTTCGCCGCTGATCACGACCGCGCGTGCCGAAGGGTCCTCCTGCACGGCCGCGATCGTGTCCTCCAGTCCACGCAGAACCTCGGCATTGAGGGCGTTGTAGACCGCCGGCCGGTTGATCCGCAGCCAGACGACGTCGTCGTGACGCTCGACGACCAGCTCGGTGGTCACTGGATTGTCACTTCCCTTGCGGTTGCGGCAGCACCGACCTGTACGACTCCTCGCTCGACCAACGCGGCGATCTCGTCCGGCGCGTACCCGAGCTCGGCCAGTATCGCGCTTGTGTCGGCCCCCAGTCGCGGAGCCCCCTCGTTGCGTGGTGTCTCGATGGATGCGAGCCGGAACGGACTGTGAATGCTCATCAGGGCGCCGTCCGAGCCGGGCACCTCCATCAGGGCCCTTCGAGCACGCACCTGAGGATCGGCGACGACCTCGGAGAGGCTCTGGATCAGGGCCGCCGGGATTCCGGCCTCGGCGAGCACCTTGAGCCACGCATCTGCCGCCCGCGGGGCAAGCGCTTCGGTGACCGCACCGGTGAGCTCGTGCCGGTGTGCGCGACGACCGGCGTTGTCGGCGAATCTGGGGTCCTCGGCCAGCTGGGTCAACCCCACGGCCTGGCAGAACCGCTGCCACATCTGGTCGTTGCCGATGGCGACGACCAGTGGTCGATCGGCGGTCGCGAACGGTTGGTAGACGGCCAGGACCGAGTCCGTCCCGCCGCTGGGGGCCGGCTCGGGCTCACCGGCGTGGAAGGCTGCCAGTCGGGGCGCCATCAGGGCCAGGTCCGTGTCCAGCAGGGAGACATCGATGACATCGCCCTCACCGGTTGTCGCCTGCCGGACCAACGCCGCGTTGATCGCGAGTGCGGCGCACATGCCGGTGGCGATGTCGGAGAGCGCGGTGGAAACGCGTTGTGGATCGCCGCCGCAGGCACCGGTCACCGACATCAGTCCGGAGCGGGCCTGGGCCACCAGGTCGTATCCCGGCGCCGAGCTGTCCGGCCCGTCCAGGCCGAAGCCCGACATGGCGCAGTAGACGAGGCGGGGATTGGCTCCACGTACAGTTTCGGCGTCCAAGCCCATCCGCACCAGCTTGGACGGGTTCAGGTTCTGCAGCATCACGTCTGCGCCGTCCACGAGCCGCCGGAGAACCCCATGACCCTGCTCGTCGCTGAGGTTGATCACGATGGATCGCTTGTTGCGGTTGGCCGCGGCGAACCACGCCGACTCCTCACCGACAAACGGCGGGCCCCAGGCGCGAGCGTCGTCGCCGCTGCCCGGGCGCTCGACCTTGATCACGGTCGCTCCGAGGTCTGCGAGGTACATGGCGGCGGTCGGTCCGGCGTATGACGTCGTCAGGTCGATGACGCGGACGCCCTCCAACGGAGGGCCCGCAGATCGGGAGACAGACGCCATGCATCTATATTGTTCGACATTTC
>CAZTHV010000380.1:0-894 GCA_964613165.1 uncultured Marmoricola sp. | reverse complement strand
TGTCAATGTCGGCTGTTTAACAGTGGGCAACCTGCGTGTTCTCGAGAACGACCGCTAGACCCTGTCCGACACCGATGCAGATCGCGGCAACCCCCCACCGCTCCCCGGTCGCACGCAGCTGGTGCGCGACGGCGCCCACGACGCGTGCTCCCGAGGCTCCGAGCGGGTGCCCGATCGCGATCGCCCCGCCCCAGATGTTGACCCGGCCCGGATCGATCTCCCATCCGGCGATACAGGCGAGCGCCTGGACCGCGAAGGCCTCGTTGAGCTCGACCACACCGACCTCCGACCAGCCGACACCGGCCCGCTCGAGCGCCCGGCGAGCCGCCTCGACCGGAGCGATGCCGAAGTCCTGCGGCGCCAGGGCCCAGCTCCCGCGGCCGGCGACCCGGGCGAGCGGCTCACATCCAAGGATCGACCCCACCTCGCGCGTGCCGAGGACGACCGCAGCGGCACCGTCGTTGAGCGGTGAGGCATTGCCCGCCGTGATGGTCCCGTCAGCCCGGAAGGCCGGCGCGAGCTGGGCGAGCGCAGCGACCGAGCTGTCCTCCCGGACGCACTCGTCCCTGACGAGGGTGACCCCGGGAACCTCGACCACATGATCGTCGAAGTGGCCCGCCGCCCACGCCGCGGCCGCTTTGGCGTGGGACTGCGCGGCATAGGCGTCCTGCTGCTCACGCGCGATGTCCAGCCGAGCCGCCAGGCGCTCGTTGCACTCCCCCAGGCCCAGCGTCCATCCCGTCGGCATCCGTGGATTGACCAGCCGCCAGCCCAGCGTGGTCGACACCGCGGTCACATCTCCCGCGAGGAAGCCCCTGCCGGGCTTGGGCAGCACCCAAGGCGCGCGCGTCATCGACTCGACGCCGCCGGCCACGACCAGCTCGGCATCGCCGC
>CAZTHV010000379.1:0-3183 GCA_964613165.1 uncultured Marmoricola sp. | reverse complement strand
CGGGGACGACGTGCTCTGCCTGACCTTCAGCGGCCTCTCCAAGGCGTACCGGGTCTGCGGCTACCGCTCCGGCTGGGTGATGGTCTCCGGCCCGAAGCATCTCGCGGAGGACTTCCTCGAGGGGCTGACCCTGCTGGCCAACATGCGGATGTGCTCCAACGTCCCGGCTCAGCACGCCATCCAGACCGCGCTCGGCGGCTATCAGTCCATCAGCGAGCTGATCGTGCCGGGCGGCCGCTTCTACGAGCAGGCCAAGACCGCCTCGCGGCTGCTCAACGAGATCCCCGGGGTGAGCTGTGTGGAGCCGCGCGGGGCGCTCTACTGCTTCCCGCGCCTGGACACCGAGATGTACGCCATCGAGGACGACGAGGCCTTCGTGCTGGACCTGCTGCGGGCCAAGAAGATCCTGGTCACCCACGGCACCGGCTTCAACTGGTTCGAGCCCGACCACTTCCGCCTGGTCACCCTGCCCGACCTCGACCTGCTCACCGACGCCATCGGGCGCATCGCCGACTTCCTGGTCACTCAGCGGCGCTGAGCTGCTCGTCGAGGCGGAGCGGCTCCACCTGCCGGGACGCCGAGGCGGCTCGGCGGCTGCGACAGCGGCCTACCATGGCGGCATGGTGCGCCAGGTGGAGCGGCTGACCCTGGACAACCTCCCGCTGCTTCCGGGAGGCGCTCCGACCTGCACCTTCTGGGAGCTCGATCCGGTACGCCGGGACCGTACCCGCGGGCACGAGGCCGAGGAGAAGGCGGCCTGGCTCTCCACGGTGCTGCGCGACTGGGGCTCCTGCGGCAGGGTGGTTCGCGTCGACGACGAGCCGGTCGGCCATCTGCTCTGGGCGCCGCCGGTCTTCCTGCCCGGCAGCGAGGGCTTCGCCACCGCCCCGGTCAGCTCCGACGCCGTGCTGCTCGCCACCGGATACGTCGCCCCGGAGCACCGCGGCGGCGGCCTCGGCCGGCTCCTGGTGCAGGCGATGGCCAAGGACCTGCTGCGCCGGGGTGGCATCGACGCGGTCGAGGCGTTCGGCGCGATCCGGCCGGGCCGATCGCTGGGCCGGTCCTTGGGCCGGTCGGGAGCCTGCATCCTGCCGGCCGACTTCCTGCTGGCGGTGGGATTCCGCACCCACCGCACGCACCCGGCCTACCCCCGGATGCGGATGGACCTCTCCACGGCGCTGTCATGGCGCGAGGAGCTCGAGATGGCACTGGAGCGGCTGCGCGGCGCGGTCGGCAAGCGCCGGGTGCCGAGCCAGTCGGTGCCTCGTGGCGCGGACACGCTCACCCGCTCTGAAAGGCCGCGCGGAGCTCGCTGAGCCGCAGCACGCCGGTATGCGCGTCGGTCTCGGGGCTGAGGTAGAACCGCTGGACCGCGACCACCACAGCTTCGGCGAGCACGTCGCGAAAGCCGGGATCGGCCAACCGGGTCGCGTCGGCCGGATGGGACAGGTAGCCCAGGTCGACCTGGATGGCCGGCATCCGGGTGTGCCGTAGGAACTCCCACGCCTTGGCGTGGCAGCGCAGATCGACCAGGTCGGTCCGGGCCACGATCTCGCGCTGGACCAGCCCGGCGAGACGCTCGCCGGTCGAGGACCAGGCCTGGTGGTCGTCGGAGCCGAAGAAGTACGTCGCCACGCCGCAGGCACCGGGGTTGGTCGAGGTGTCGACCGCCAGCGAGACCGCCAGGCTCGCCCCGGCACGGTTGGCGAAGGCCGCCCGCTCGGCCTCGTCGTGCGTCTCCGCGGCGCGCCGGTGCCGGCCGCCACGAGAGCTGGTCAGGTAGGCCTGGACGCCGAGCGCCACCAGCCGACCCTCGATCCGGGCGGCAAGGTCGTGGACCACCTCCTCGGCCGCCTCGGCGTACCCATCGGACAGGGCGAGGACCGAGGCGGGGTCGATCACCACGACCTTGCCGCCCAGCTGGGGCCCCGCCTCGCGGATGCGCTCGCGGGCACGCAGCGCGTTGGGAGCGCCTCCGCTGACCATCGGCGCGAGCTGGGCCAGCGCCTTGAGGGTGGCGGGTCCACAGGTGCCGTCGGGCGGGATGCCGACGTTGCGCTGGAAGTCGCGCAGGGCGGACTCGGTCGTGGCGCCGAAGTAGCCGTCGACCCGGCCCACCTTGAAGCCGAGGTCGAGCAGCCGCCGCTGCAGCGCGTACACGTCGTCGCCGGCCAGCAGTCGCCCGGGCCGGTGGTTGAGGATGCGGTCGCCCAACTTCCAGCGAGCCTCGTCCAGGCGCCGGTACGTCGCCGGGCCGACCACACCGTCGACGTGGAGGCTGCGCTGCTGCTGGAAGGAGCGGACCGCCAGCTCGACTCGCTCGTCGTAGGTCCCGGGCAGCTCGCCGTCCAGGTGACCGACCTGAGCGAGCAGGCGGACGATCTGCGCGACGGCGGGACCCTCGTCGCCGAGACGGTGGATCGACGTCATGGTCGCGTCCCCGGCGGGACGCTGGCTCTGGGTTCGCCGAGACGGTGGATCGAGGTCACAGGCGCCTCCGGTGGGTTCGCGGTTCCGACAGCCTTCCCGAGCGGGTCGTCGCTCAATCCCTCCTCACCCGCACACTCAAGCAGACTACGGGCCTCCGCGCACTGCGCGGAGGCCCGTAGTCGTGAGGTCGGGACCGGGATCAGATGATGCCCTCGAGCTCGCGGAGCAGCGCGGCCTTGGGCTTGGCGCCGACGATCTGCTTGACCACCTCACCGCCGGAGTAGACGTTGAGGGTGGGGATGCCGGTCACCCGGTACTGCGCGGGGGTGACGGGGTTCTCGTCGACGTTCATCTTGACGAAGCTCAGCTTGTCGCCGTGCTCGGCGGCGATCTCGTCCAGGATCGGGGCCACCTGGCGGCACGGGCCGCACCACTCGGCCCAGAAGTCCACGAGGACGGGCTTGTCGGACTTGAGGACCTCGGTCTCGAAGTCGGCGTCGGTGACGGCCTTCATGTCGGCCATATGTGCCTCCACTGTCTTGTCTGGTCGGGTCTGGATCTGGGCTGGTGCGTCGATCATGGAACACCGCGGGTCCGACGATTCTTCCCGGGCCCGCTGCCGTCACCTCAGACGGTGACGGTGACTGCGGCCGCGGCCGCGTGGTCGAGCTCGGCGAGGTAGCGTTCGGCGTCCAGCGCGGCGGCGCAGCCGGTGCCGGCGGCGGTGATGGCCTGGCGGTAGGTGTGGTCGAC
>CAZTHV010000378.1:0-3188 GCA_964613165.1 uncultured Marmoricola sp. | reverse complement strand
AAGTCCAACCTGATCCTGGGCATGGGCGAGACCCGCGAGGAGGTCTCCCAGGCGCTGGTCGACCTGCACGCGGCGGGCTGCGACCTGATCACCATCACCCAGTACCTCCGCCCCTCGGTGCGCCACCACCCGGTCGAGCGCTGGGTCAAGCCCGAGGAGTTCGTGGAGCTGCAGGAGGAGGCGCTGGCGATCGGCTTCGTCGGTGCGCTGTCCGGCCCGCTGGTGCGCTCGTCGTACCGTGCCGGGCGGCTGTACCAGCAGGCGATGGCCGCGCGCGGTGGCGCTTCCGTGACCGCCTAGACTCGATCCTCGTTCACCACACCGTCTCGCACCAGCGATCTCGAAGGCAGCACCATGGCGAAGAAGGTCAAGGACCGGAGCAAGCCCGGGCGGATCAAGCAGATCGTCCAGACCTACCGGATGACCAAGAAGGTCGACCCCAGGATCGGGCTGATCCTGCTCGGCACCTTCCTGCTGGCCGGTCTCGCCGGCTTCGCGCTGGTCCTGCTGCTCCTGCGCGACAGCCTGGTCTTCCCGATCGCCTTCGGGGTGCTCGTCGGTCTCCTGGGAGTGCTGATCGTCTTCGGCCGCCGCGCGCAGGCCGGCGCGCTGCGCTCCATCGAGGGTCAGCCCGGCGCCGCGGCGGCTGCCCTGGGCATGCTGCGCCGCGGGTGGAAGACCGACGCGGCCATCGGCTTCACCAAGCAGCAGGACGTCGTCCACCGCCTGCTCGGCCCGCCGGGCATCGTGCTGGTCGGCGAGGGCAACATCAACCGGCTCCGGCCGCTGATGACCGCCGAGCGGCGCAAGCACGAGCGCGTCGCCTCGGAGACCCCGATCCACGAGGTGTACGTCGGCAACGACGAGGGCCAGGTGCCGCTGGCCAAGCTGGTCCGGCACGTGACCAAGCTGAAGAAGGCGATCAAGCCGGCCCAGATGACCGACGTGCTCAACCGGCTCAAGGCGCTGGACGCCACCCGCTCCAACATCCCGCTGCCCAAGGGCCCGATACCGACCTCGATGAAGGGCTCGCGTCAGGCGATGCGCGGTCGCTGACCGCGCCGCGCACCGGCCCTGAAGTCTGCCGGGACTACTTGCTGACCACGTCCGCGGCTGCCGGCGCCTTGATGTTCACCGGCTCACCCCACTTGGTCACCTTCATCACGATCTTCTGTCCGCCGGCGGTCAGCTCCACCCGGCGCATCAGGTTGTCGCCGTCGACCCACATGTCGTAGGTCATCGTCTCGGGCAGCTCGCCGGCCGCCGAGCCGAGGCCACCGAGGTTCCCCGCCGCCTTCGAGGAGTCCACGGTGATCTGGTAGCGGTGCAGCTTCTCACCGTCGACGCTCTCCTTGCCCTTGTCCTCGACCTTCTTCAGCCCCGCCTGCATCGCCTTGACCGAGGACTCCGGTCCCATCGACTTCATCTGGTCACGCAGGCCGCTCATGGCCGGGTCCGAGCTGTCGATCTTGACGAACTTGCTGCCGCCCGGCTGCTGCATGTACATCGCCCCGCCGACCACGATGATGTGCTGGGTCTGCGGGCCCATCGACATCTTCATGTCCATCTCGGTCTCGTCGCCGGCGTACCGCACGTCGGCCTTCGCACTGATGCTGGAGCCCAGCTCCATCTCCATGTGCGCGGTCTTCTTCTCCTGCATGCTCGTGAGCATCTGGGAGATCAGGTTGTCCTTGGTCAGGTCGGAGGCCGCCGCGGGTGTGTCGCCGGCGGACGCCGAGGCCGCCGGCGAGGACGACGCGGCGGCCGGCTGGTCGCCCGAGCTCTTCGCGGTGTCGTCGGAGCCGCAGCCGCTCAGCGCGACGAGGAGGGCCGACGACGCGGCGATCGCGGTCAGCGTGCGGGGCTTGGTCATGGCACTGGTCTCCTGTGATCGGGCATCGGGTCTGACAACGTGCGGAGCCAGCCTAGAGGAGCGATACCAACGAGTAGCTCCCGGCAACCGGCTCAGCCCTGGGTCCGCAGCTCGTAGGCGCCCGCGTCGGTCCACAGGTCGTGCAGCCCGCGCCCGTCCTCGCGGAACACCAGCGGCGGGATCACCAGGCAGATCAGCGCCTGCCGGGCCAGCGCGCGGAAGAGGCCCAGCGGCCGGCCGTCGGGACGGTGCACCCGGATCCGGGTGACCAGCTGCCCGAACGACGCCCCGGCGAAGGCAACGCCGACCGAGGACTCGATCCAGAACACCAGCAGCGGCTGCCACTGCCCGTTGCCGACGTCGAGGAGCGACGGGCCGAAGACCACGACCGCGACGAGCCAGCTGGCGAACCAGTCGATCAGGAACGCGATGATCCGCCTGCCCCACGACGCCACGGTCGGGGCTCCCGGCGTACGCGCGCTGGCGGCGGATCCTGTCGGCATGACCCAGAACCCTAGATGAGGCCGACGGGGCGCCTGTTACACACCCGAAACAATCCCGATACGGTCGGTTCACGGGTACGTCATACGTTCCTTGCACGCCTGGGTCGCATCGTCGCGCCGCGGGATTCGCTCAGCACCACTCAGCACAACCATGTCGGCCGCCACATGCGCGGCCAAGGAGGACCGATGTTCACCAGCAGTGACGAGCTCCTGAGGTACCTCAAGGACGAGAAGATCGAGATGGTCGACATCCGCTTCTGCGACCTTCCCGGAGTGATGCAGCACTTCACCGTGCCGGTCGGCGCCTTCGACCAGTCCGTCTTCGACGACGGACTGGCCTTCGACGGCTCCTCGATCCGCGGCTTCCAGGCGATCCACGAGTCGGACATGTCGCTGTTCCCCGACGTCACCACCGCCTACCTCGACCCGTTCCGGACGGCGAAGACGCTGGTGCTGAACTTCTTCATCCACGACCCGATCACCGGCGAGGCGTACTCGCGCGACCCGCGCAACATCGCCCGCAAGGCGATGGCCTACCTGTCCAGCACCGGCATCGGCGACACCGCGTACTTCGCGCCGGAGGCGGAGTTCTACGTCTTCGACTCGGTCCGCTTCGAGACCAACGCGCACGAGGGCTTCTATCACGTCGACTCCGAGGCGGGCGCGTGGAACACCGGCGCCGTGGAAAACAACCGCGGCTACAAGGTCAAGTACAAGGGCGGCTACTTCCCGGTGGCGCCGTACGACCACTTCGGCGAGCTGCGCGACGAGATGGTCAAGGAGCTCGAGAACATCGGCCTCTCCGTCGAGCG
>CAZTHV010000377.1:0-3189 GCA_964613165.1 uncultured Marmoricola sp. | reverse complement strand
GGTGATCGGCTGGCGCGCACAGGAGGGCCAGGCGATCACCGAGGCGTTGTTGACGATCACGCCGCGGGTGCCGTTGGCGATCATCCGGTTGGCCGCGGCCCGCACGCAGCGGAAGGTGCCGGTCAGGGTGATGTCGAGGACCTTGCCCCACTGCTCGTCGGTCATCTCCAGCACGCTCGCGGTGCCGCCGAGGCCGGCGTTGTTGATCATCACGTCGACGCCGCCGTGCCGGTCGGCCAGGTCGAGCAGCGCGCCGACCTGCGCCTCGTCGGTGACGTCGGTCAGCGTCGAGACGACCCGGTCGGCGCCGAACTCGGCGGCGAGGGCCTCCTGCGCCTCCGCCACGCGACGCTCGTGGGTGTCGCTGAACACCACCGCCTCGGCGCCCTCCTCCAGGACACGTCGTACGACGGACGCGCCGATGCCCGCGCCCGCGGCGGCGGTCACCACGACGACCTTGTCGCGCAGCAGCCCGTGGCCCGGGACGTAGTCGGGGGTCGGCTGCTCGGGGCGCAGTGTCGTCTTCTGGGCGGTCATCGGGTCTCCCTGGGACGGTGTTGGACTGCTTCCCTCGGTGCGCCCGGCGGCAGGCGCCTTGCCGCGTGGCTCACCCTGGTCACCGGGCTTCCCTCGGCAAGCCGAGCACGCGCTCGGAGAGGATGTTGCGCTGGATCTCGTCCGAGCCGCCGTAGATGGTGTCGGCGCGGGTGAAGAGGAAGAGCCGCTGCCACTCGTCGAGGTCGTAGCCCTCGCCGACGGTGAGCCCGGCCGTGCCGCGGACCTGCATCGCCAGCTCGCCCAGCGTGCGGTGCCAGCTGGCCCACAGCAGCTTGGAGATGCTCGCCGAGCCCGAGGACGCCTGTGTGGACTCGCCCTGGTCCAACGTCTGACTCAGCGTGCGCAGCGCGTTGAGCCGGATGACCTCCAGCTCGACGTCGGCGCGGGCCAGCCGGTCGCGCAGGATCGGATCGTCGTAGCCGCCGGTGGCCTTGGCCAGCGCGACCACGGCGTCCAGCTCGCGGCGGAAGCCGACCTGCTGTCCGATCGTGGAGACGCCGCGCTCGAAGCCCAGGGTCGCCATCGCGACCGCCCAGCCCTGACCCGGCTCGCCGACCACCAGGTCGGCATCGGTCCGGGCGCCGGTGAAGAAGACCTCGTTGAACTCCGAGGTGCCGGTCAGCTGGACGATCGGCCGGACCTCGACGCCGGGTTGGTCCATCGGGACCAGCAGGTAGGAGAGCCCGCGGTGGCGTCGGTGAGGGTCACCAGTGCCGGGCTCGGTGCGAGCGATCACGAAGCACCAGTCCGACTGGTGGGCCAGCGAGGTCCACACCTTCTGGCCGTCGACGACCCAGGAGCCGCCCTCCAGGCGGGCCTTGGTCTGCACATTGGCCAGATCGGAGCCCGCGTCGGGCTCTGAGTAGCCCTGGCACCAGAACTCCTCGACGGCCCGGATCCTGGGCAGGAACCGCTCCTGCTGGGCTGGCGTGCCGAGCTCGATCAGCGTGGGGCCCAGCAGCTCCTCACCGAGATGGTTGACCCGCGCCGGCGCGTTCGCCCGGGCGTACTCCTCGTGGAAGATCCCCTGCTGGGACAGCGGGAGACCGCGGCCGCCGTGCTCGACGGGCCAGCCGATACAGGTCCAGCCGTGGGCGGCCAGGTGCCGGTCCCACTCGATCCGCTCGTCGTGAGCCTCGTGCTCTCGGCCGGGGCCGCCGAAGCCACGGAGTCCGGCGAACTCGCCGGTAAGGTGGTCCGCCAGCCAGGTGCGCACCTCCTCGCGGAAGGCACGGTCCTCGGCACCGTCGAAGAGGTCCATGGATGCTACCCTACCAAGCACTTGCTTGGTCAGGCAGTCAACCCGCGCGGTTGCACACGGACAGGAGTCGGCTGGTGGACACGACGCTCTCTGCTCCCGGCACTCCTCCCCAGACCCTCCCCGGGGTGCTCCGGGAAGCGGCCGCCACGGACGCCGATCGGCCGGCGTACGTCGAAGGCGACCGGACGCTGACCTTCGCCGGCCTGCACACAGCCGTCCGCGAGGTCGCCGCCGGCTATGTCGCGCTCGGGATGGACGCCGGCGACCGGGTCGTCCTGTGGGCGCCCAACAGCATCGACTGGGTAGTCGCGGCGCTGGCTGTCTCCTATGCCGGCGGCACCCTGATCCCCGCCAACAGCCGCTACACCGGCCACGAGGTGGCCGAGCTGGCCGACCGCACGTCGGCGCGACTCGTGGTCGTCGCCGACGGCTTCCTCGCCCGCACCCAGATCGCCGACCTGCGCGCCGCCAGCAGCCTGGCCTCGGTGGCCGAGGTCATCGACCTGGCCGCCCTCGACCAGGTCGCCGAGCGCGGACGGAAGGCCGGGCCCACGGTCGTCGAGGCACGCGCCGACGCGGTGACCCCCGACGACGTCGCCGACATCCTCTTCACCTCCGGAACCACCGGGCGGCCCAAGGGCGCGATGAGCGCGCACCGGCAGACCGTCGGCGTGGCTCGCGCCTGGGGCGAGCTCGGCGGCCTCACCGCCGACGACCGCTACCTGGTGATCAACCCGTTCTTCCACTCCTTCGGCTACAAGGCCGGCATCGTGGTCGGCCTGCTCACCGGCGCGACCCTCTATCCCGTCGCGACCTTCGACCTGGACGCCACGATGCGGCTGATCCAGGACGTCCGGATCACCGTGCTGCCCGGAGCGCCGACGATCTACCAGTCGCTGCTCGCCGCCGAGCACCGTGCCGACTACGACCTGTCCTCGCTCCGGCTCGCGGTCACCGGCGCCGCCGTGGTCCCGGTCGTCCTCATCGAGCGGATGCGCGAGACCGGTCCCGGCGGACTCGGCATCGACCAGGTGGTCACCGCCTTCGGGATGACCGAGGCCGTCGTGGTGACCATGTGCCGCGAGGGCGACCCGGCCGACCTGGTGGCCACGACCTGCGGCCGGGCGATCCCCGGCATGGAGATCCGTGCCGCCGACAACGGCGAGCTGCTGATCCGCGGCGACTTCGTGATGCTCGGCTACCTCGACGACCCCGCCGCGACGGCCGAGGCCATCGACGAGGACGGCTGGCTGCACACCGGCGACATCGGCGAGATCGACGAGGACGGCAACCTCTCGATCACCGACCGGCTCAAGGACATGTACATCTCCGGCGGGTTCAACGTCTACCCCGCCGAGGTGGAGCAGACG
>CAZTHV010000376.1:0-3189 GCA_964613165.1 uncultured Marmoricola sp. | reverse complement strand
GGAGACGCTGACGATCCGCCACGACTCCCTGGACCGGGTCTCCTTCACGCCGGGCGTGCTGCTCGGTCTGCGCCGGATCATCGAGGCTCCCGGGCTCACCGTCGGGCTGGAGCGGTTCCTGCCGACCTCCTGAGTGGAGCAGCGCCCAGTGCGCGGTCGAGACGGGCTCTCGCCGTGTCGCTACGAACCGATGCCGCTACATGCGGAGCAGGGCGGCGGTGGCGGCCGCGACCACCACGACGACCAGGAACGGGGCCCTCAGCAGGAGTGCCACCGCGGCGGCCAGCAGTCCGGCGACGCGGGCGTCCAGGGTGAGCCGGGGGCCGTCCTCGCCGGAGCCGGCGAAGACCTGCACCGCGATCAGCGCGGCCAGGAGGGCTACCGGGATCAGGTCGGCGATCCGGCGTACGACGGGCCGCTCGAGTACGTGACCCGGCACCGACATGCCCGCCAGCTTGAGCAGATAGCAGCCGACCCCGCAGGAGATCACGGCCAGCCAGATCACGGCTCACCGTCCGCGCGGTCGCGTCCCCAGACGCCGAGCCCGACCGCGACGACCGCCGCGGTGAGCACCGGCACACCGGCGGGCGTGAGCGGCACGACCGCCAGTGCCACCGCGGCGCCGAGGACCGCGGTGACCTGGTGGGCCCGGGTCGACAGCCGCGGCCACAGCAGAGCCAGGAAGGCGCCGCCGACCGCGGCGTCGAAGCCGTAGGCACGGGGATCTCCGAGCGCGTCGCCGGCGAGCGCGCCGGCGAGGGTGGCGAGGTTCCACAGCGCGAAGACGCCCAGGCCCGCGGTCAGGAAGCCCAGCCGCGCGGCCTCGCGCGACTCGCGCAGCACGCTCATCGCGGTGGACTCGTCGATCACCAGCTGGGCGGCCGTGGACCGGCGCCAGCCGGTCCAGCCGAGCAGGGGGGCGAGCCTCAGGCCGTAGAGCGTGTTGCGCACTCCCAGCAGCAGCCCGGACGCTGCGCCGAGCAGCGGTGCGCCCCCGGTCGCGACCACGCCGACCAGCGCGAACTGCGAGGCGCCGGTGAAGACCAGCAGGGAGAGGGCGCAGGTCTGCCAGACGTCGAAGCCGTTGGTCACCGCGATGGCGCCGAACGAGATGCCGTAGGCACCGGTCGCGACCGCGACCGCGAGGCTGTCGGTGACGATGGCCCGGCGCTGCCGGTCGCTCAACGCCGGCGACTCCTCAGCGGTCATCCGCCGAGGTCCGTGTGCAGCCGGACCTGCTTGACGGTGACGCTGCCGTCGCCGGTCAGATCGAGGGTGCGATGCGCGCCGTCGGCGCCCCAGCCGGCGGCGGTCAGGAAGGTCCGAGTCGCGTCGTCGGTCGACGGCAGCCAGGTGACCGCGTGGGTGAAGCGGTCGGCCACGAGCGTGTCCACGCAGGCCTGCATCAGCCGGGAGCCGTGGCCCGCGCCGCGGTGTGCCGGATCGACGGTGAGGTCGCTGACCTCTCCGTCGGCGATCGGGTCGCAGTCGGGGTCCGTCGCCGGCCCGGTCAGCGCGAAGCCGGTGACCACCGCGCGCTCGAGCGCGATCAGGACGCGGTTGCGGGCGTCCGACGGCCGGGCCAGCGCCGAGGCCCAGCTCTGCGCGAGCTCGCCGGCGTCGAGGGTGTCCAGCAGCTCGGCGGGCAGCAGCTCGGCGTACGACGTCCGCCAGGCACGCACCTGGATCTCCGCGATCGCCGGGGCGTCGTCGGTCCAGGCGACGCGGCAGGAGACATCGGCGCTGGTCACGAAGACCATCCAATCAGGAGCCCGGTCAGTCGTCGGCCTCGCGGCCCAGACCGAGCGGGTCGAGAACGTCCAGACGTGCCTCGGCGCCGCAGAGAACCGCTCCGGCGACCAGGCTGACCGCGAAGGCGAGGAGTGCCGGGATCCACCAGCCGGGCCGGACCTGGTCTCCGAACGCCAGTAGGCCGATCGTGGCCGGGAGCAGGGTCTGCAGCACCACCAGCGGCGCGGTCGCGGCGGTGACCGCGGCCCGCTGCATGGCGTAGGTGTAGAGCACGAACCCGAGAGCGCCGAAGAGCCCGATGCTGAGCACCGCGAAGAGGGTCGGCAGGCCCCGGGCCGGGTCGACCAGGGCGCGGGTGGCGACAGGGGAGAGGCCGTAGGCGACGCCGGCGAGGACGCCGAGTGCGATGCCGCTGCCGCGGCCGCCGAATCGCCCGGCGATCAGGCCGAGGAGCGCGTTGCCGGCCAGTGCCAGCCACAGGGTCAGCGTGGTTCCTGCGGTGAACCGGGAGTGGCCGATCGGCCCGGCTGCCACGGCCAGGACGGCCAGCCCGACCACGATCCCCCCGACGGCGAGCCACTGGGAGGCGTGCAGTGGCTCGCTCATCACGAACGAGGCGACCAGCGCGGTCACCACCAGGCTCACCGCGACGCCGGCCTGTGCCAGGTAGAGCGGCAGCCGGGCGATGGCGACCAGGTGCAGCAGCCAGCCGAGCAGGTAGCCGGCCAGCACCACGGCCATCAGCCGGGACAGCAGCCCGTGCTGCCGGATGGCACGGGCCTGGACCACGGCCAGGACGCCGAAGAGGACGGCGGCGCCAAGGGCCGCGGCCAGTCCGATGAGCACCTGCGGAGTCTGGCATGCCGGCCCTGGCGGTGCGCCTCGTCGAGGGCGGGTCGAGGGTAGGTTGTGCCCATGCAGGCCTACCTCGACCTCCTCCGCAGGATCCTCGACGAGGGTGTGCAGAAGGCCGACCGGACCGGGACCGGCACGCTCAGTGTCTTCGGACACCAGATGAGGTTCGACCTCGGTGCCGGCTTCCCGCTGGTCACCACCAAGAAGGTCCACACCCGGTCGGTCTTCGCCGAGCTGCTGTGGTTCCTGCGCGGCGACACCAACGTGAAGTGGCTACAGGACCGCGGCGTCACCATCTGGGACGAGTGGGCCGACGAGAACGGCGACCTCGGGCCGGTCTACGGCTACCAGTGGCGCTCCTGGCCCGCACCCGACGGCCGCCACATCGACCAGCTCGCCCAGGTCGTCGAGCAGATCCGTCGTGACCCGGACTCGCGCCGGCACATCGTCTCGGCGTGGAACGTCGCCGACATCCCCGACATGGCGCTGGCGCCGTGCCACACGATGTTCCAGTTCTACGTGGCGCCCCAGCATGACGGGCCGGGCCGGCTGTCCTGCCAGCTCTACCAGCGCTCGGGCGAC
>CAZTHV010000375.1:2333-3213 GCA_964613165.1 uncultured Marmoricola sp. | reverse complement strand
GCCTCCATCGCGCCGGGACCGCCGCCGGTCGCGACAGTGAATCCCGAGGCCAGGTCACGAGCCAGCCGGGCGGCGGCGACGTAGGCGGGATCGCCCCGGCGTACGGCGTGACCGCCCATGATCCCGACCATGGCCCGGTCGTCGACGAACTCCTCCAGCGCGTCGTCGATCGAGTGGTCGTGCAGTGAGGCGGCCAGGGTGCGATCGAGGGTGCGCTGGCCGCGCGACCAGGCGTAGAGGGCGGCGTCCAGGGTCGCCGGATAGCCCTCGTCGAGGTGCGCGTAGAGCTCTTCGGGAGTGTAGAGCCGGCCGCGATAGGGGTCGAACGGGACCGCCGGGACAGCCGGGAAGACCAGACCTCCCCGCCGAGCGACGTCCTCGGCCGCCTCCGGGGAGAGCCGGCAGCCGAGGAAGACCGCGCCGGCCACGTCGACGCCCGCCAGCGTCTCGGACCGCTCGGTGAGGTCGAGCGACTGCAGATGCCATCCTCGCAGCGACCGCGGATCCTGGGCGACTACCCGGTCGAGCTCGGCCAGCGTCTCTATCTCCCGGACCCGCATGCGCACCTTCCTATCGCACGCCGCTAGCCGGATCCCAACGCCTGCACGATCAGGTCGGCGAAGAGCTCCTCCTCGTCGACGGCCAGCCCGCGCCGGGCGAACCAGGCGCAGACGTTGTGGCAGTCCCGGCGCAGCAGGTCGGGGCCGTTCGGGTTGGCCACGACGTCGATCACCTGCGGCAGGTCGATCACCACCAGGCGCTCGCCGGCCGCGAGGAGGTTGTTCGGCGAGAGATCGCCGTGCGCGAGCCCGCCGCCGGCCAGGCGTGCCATGGCGTCGCGGAGCTGGTCGAAGTACGACGCCAGCAGACCCGGGCCCGG
>CAZTHV010000375.1:1224-2323 GCA_964613165.1 uncultured Marmoricola sp. | reverse complement strand
CCGGCCGGGTGGCCGCCAGTCGCGGCGCCGGCTCCCCGTCGACGGCGACCAGCTCCATGAGCAGCTCGGTGCCGTCGATCTGGACCGGGTAGGGCACCGGCAGGCCCAGCCCGTGGCAGCGGACCAGCGCGTCCCACTCGGCCCACGCCCACTGGCCGGCCGCGACCTGGCGGCCGTAGGCGCTCTTGGCGGCCATGGCCCGGGCGTCGCGGGTGTTGCGGGTGTGCCGGCCGTCGGTGTAGACGGCGCTGCGTCGGAAGCTGCGGTGCTCGGTGTCGCGGTACCGCTTGGCGGCGAGGACGCACGCCTCGCCGGAGGTGGGGACCGCACGCTCGAGGAGGAACACGTCGGCCTCCTTGCCGGTCTTGAGGATGCCGAGCTCGGTGTCGACGGCGGCACGGTCGGTGACCATCCAGTCGGGGACCGGCTGGGGTCCGCGCATCAACGGCTCGACGTCCCAGTACGTCGAGAAGCGCTGACCCTCGCCGATGTCGTCGAGCGGGCGGTAGTCGAAGCGGAAGGCCGGAGCGACTCCGGCGTCAGGAGTGGAGTCGGCGACGGACTCGTGGGACATGGTGGCTCCAGAGGGAGGAAGGGATCGGACGTGCGGACACGCCAACGACAGCGACGCGCATATCACCCTCCTTCGATCGCAGGAACCGGTCGGTCGCCAGGATGCCCGGGCGCGCGAACACCCGCAATCGGTTTTCCTCGGAGCACGCTCTCAGCCGTGCAGCAGCGCGGCCAGCTCCTCGACGCCGTCGACCAGGCGGGTGCCGGGCCGGGCCCAGGAGGCGTTGGCGTCGACCGCGTGGACGGGGACGCCGGCGGGCAGCACGCCGCCGGCGGACAGCTCCTTGGCGAGCAGGGTGGCGCCGTCTCGGTCGTAGCCGCACGGAGCGACCACGACGACGTCGGGCCGCGCTCCGGTGATGTCGGCCCAGGTCACCCGGCGAGATCTCTGCCCGGCGGTGCCGATCACCGGGTCCCCGCCGGCCAGGCCGATCATCTCCGGAATCCAGTGCCCCGGCGCGTACGGCGGGTCGGTCCACTCCAGCAGCGCCACGCGCGGCCGCGGCCGTCCCGCGACCCGCTCGGC
>CAZTHV010000375.1:575-1214 GCA_964613165.1 uncultured Marmoricola sp. | reverse complement strand
CGTCCAGCCGGCGCCGCTGGCCCTCGACCAGCCGGCGTGCCTCGTCCTCGTGCCCGGTCGCCCGCCCGAGCGTGACGATCGAGGAGAGGACCTCCGCCAGAGTGTGCGGGTCGATGGTCAGTACCTCGGCGGTGCAGCCGAGGTGGGCCAGCGCGTCGTCGACGACGGCGACGTCGACCGCGCAGACTGCGCAGAGGTCCTGGGTGACGACCAGCTCGGCGTCGAGACCGGCGAGAGCGCCCTCGTCGAGGTGGTACAGGTCCTCGCCGCGGGCCATCGCACCGGCGACGAAGTCGTCGATCTCCCGGGGCGACAGCCCCTCGGGCATGGCCGAGGTCGACACGATCCGGCGGCTGCGCGCCTCGTCCGGGAAATCGCACTCGAAGGTCACGCCGACGACGTCGTCGCCGGCTCCGACCGCGAAGAGGATCTCGGTCGTCGAGGGGAGCAGAGACACGATGCGCACGCGCCGAGCCTAGTGTTGTCCCGAGACCGCAACGAGGAGGAAGCATGGCCGAGGAGCGCGACGTCCTGAACGCCGTACCCAAGCAGCTCTACATCGGTGGCCAGTGGCGCGACGCGTCCGGGGGAGCGACGTTCGGCGTCGAGGACCCGGCCACCGGCAGCACCCTGTGCCAG
>CAZTHV010000375.1:0-565 GCA_964613165.1 uncultured Marmoricola sp. | reverse complement strand
CGCCGCCCTCGACGCCGCGGCCGCCGCACAGGCGGGCTGGGCGGCGACCTCGCCCAACGAGCGATCGGAGATCCTCCAGCGCGCGTTCGAGGCGCTGCTCGACCGCTCCGACGAGCTCGCCTTGCTGATGACTCTGGAGATGGGCAAGTCGCTGGCGGAGTCCAAGGGCGAGATCGCCTACGCGGCGGAGTTCTTCCGGTGGTTCGCCGGCGAGGCGCTGCGGCTGGACGGCTACTACAAGACCGCCGGCAACGGGCAGAGCCGCGTGCTGGTCATGCGCCAGCCGGTCGGGCCGTGCTTCTTCATCACGCCGTGGAACTTCCCCAACGCCATGGGCACCCGCAAGATCGGCCCGGCCATCGCGGCCGGCTGCACGATGGTCGTCAAGCCCGCGCAGCTGACGCCGCTCTCGATGCTGGCCCTGGCCCGTCTCCTGGAGGAGTGTGGCCTGCCCCCGGGCGTGCTCAACGTGGTCACCACCACCAAGTCCGGCGACATCTCCGCGCCGATCATCGGCGACCCGCGGCTGCGCAAGCTGACCTTCACCGGCTCCACCGAGGTGGGG
>CAZTHV010000374.1:0-3225 GCA_964613165.1 uncultured Marmoricola sp. | reverse complement strand
GACGACTTCGAGATCGCCGCGACCTGCCACCTCCAGGTGACCTCGGGGGCGGAGGAGACGCAGGCCGTCATCGACGCGTTGAAGCCGTTCGTCTCGCTCTACATGGGGGGCATGGGCGCCAAGGAGCAGAACTTCCACAAGAACGTCTTCGAGCGGATGGGCTACGGCGACCTGGCCGACGAGGTGCAGCGGCTCTACCTGACCGGTGAGAAGGACAAGGCGACCGGGCTGATCCCCGACGGGCTGGTGACCGACATGCACATCGTCGGCGAGGCCGGCTACGTCAAGGAGCGAGTGGCCGAGTGGGAGTCCACCGGCGTCACCACCCTGCTGCTCAGCCTGGGCTCGGCCGACGACATCCGCTCGATCGCCGCGCTGCTGGCCTGACCTGGGCGCCGACGCCTGGGGAAGGTCTTCGACACGTCCCGGCTCTGACCGTCCGGTGCGCCTCTACCCTGGCCCGATGCGAAGTGCCGGCGCGACCAACGGATCGTGGGGAGCCGCCGCCTTCGCCGGCGCCTGGTGCACCGTCTTCCTGGCGGGGGCTGAGCCGGCCGCGCTCGGCGCGGTCCCACTGGTGGTCGTGGGCGTGCTCGTCCTGCCGCGCACGCCCGTGACCGGTGCGCTGCTGACCGCCACGGCCACTCTGGTCTCGACGCTGGCCGGCACCCGCTACGGCAGCGTCGACACCGTAGCGGGCACCTTCCTGGCGCTGGTCGCCGTCGGCAGACGGGTGCCGTCGGTGGCCGGCGGGCTCCTCCTGGTCCTGGCGAACGCCCTGGCCAGCTCGCTGCGGGGCAGTCTGGGCGCCGGCACCCTGGCAGTGACACTCGGTGTCTACGGCGCCATCTGGGCCTTCGGGCGGGTGGTGCGGGCACGCACCCTGGCCGCGGAGGACGCGGTCGCGGAGGCGGAGCGGCTCGCCGCCACCGACCCGGTGCGGGCCAGCGAGCTGCTCGCGGCCGAGGAGCGGCGGTGGCTGGCGAACGAGGCGCTGTCCGCGCTGCGGCAGGCCGTGATCGACATGGGGGCCGCCGCCCGCACGGCCCAGCAACGTCCCGGACGCCCGGAGATCGCGCTGATCAGAGTGCGCGGGGAGGCGGCGATCACCGAGCTCCGCGAGCTCCTCGGACTGCTCCGCGATCCGGCCGGACCGGCCGACGACGACACGGAGGGCACGTCGCGGCGCTGGCCGCTGGATCTGATGTGGGTCCTCGTCCTGTGCCTGATCGCGCTGCCCGCGATGGTGGCGTCCGGCCCGGTAGCGGCCCCCGAGCTGTGGGCGCTCTATCTCGGGATCGGCGTGGCGGTCGCCGTACGCCGCCGTCTGCCGGTCCTCGGCTGCCTCGTGGCCGCCGCCGCCACGGTGCCGGTGGCGCTCTCGCCTCCGGCCAACTCCGACAGCCTGCTGCCGGCCGCGATGGGCTACGCGCTGCTGTCCTGGAGCGTCGCCCTCGGGTCGCGACGGGTGCTGTGGTGGCCCTGGGCCCTGCTCGCGCTGGTCGCGGTGGGCGCTGCCCGTGCGTACGGCTCCGACGGGGTCGGCTTCATCCTGGCGGTGTTCGCCTTCCCCTACCTCACCGCCGTCGCCTGGGACGAGCGCGACGCCATCCTGCGCCGGGCGGCGGGCCGGCGCGATGTCCTGCGCGAGGAGATCGACCGCGCTGCGGAGAGCGCGATCGACGCCGCGCGGCTGCGATTGGCTCGCGAGCTGCACGACGTCGTCGGTCACGCGGTCGGAGTCATGGTGCTGCAGGCCGGCGCCGCCGAGGCGCTGCTCGACAGCTCACCGGATCGCAGCCGGCAGGCGCTGTCCGTCGTCGTGGGCGCCGGTGAGGAGGCGGTGGCCGAGATCGCGGTGATCCTTGCCGTCCTCGACGAGAGCGAGCACGATGCGAGCCGGTCGGTGACCGGTTCCGTTGCTGGGTCGCCTCGCGAGCTGCGAGAGGCGCTGACCGCGCTCGTCGAGCGGCTCGGCGGCGCGGGCATGCGGATCCACCTGGAGCTGGGCGAGCTCCCCGCCGAGCCGGAGTCGGCGGTCACCGTGTTCCGGGTCGTGCAGGAGGGGCTGACCAACGCGGCCCGGCACGCGCCCGGGAGCACGGTTACCGTGACCGTGCGACGGGATGGTGACGACTACCTCGCCCGAGTGAGGGACGACGCCGGTGCCGCGGTCTCGGCGACGACCGGCGGCGGCTATGGTCTGAGGGGCCTACGCGAACGGGTGGTCGTCTGTGGCGGCTCGTTCGAGGCAGGCCGGAGATCGACCGGAGGCTTCGCCGTGGAGGCCAGGCTGCCGGTGACGGGCCGATGACGGGGGACTGATTGGTGGGGAGCACGGGGGACCGGATTCGTGTCGTGATCGCTGACGACCAGGATCTGATCCGGGCCGGCCTGCGCGCGATCGTCGAGTCGCAGCCGGATCTGACCGTGGTCGGCGAGGCGGAGAGCGGTCCGCTGGCCGCCGAGGTCGCTCAGCGGGAGTCCGCCGACGTCGTGCTGATGGATGTGCAGATGCCCGGCGGCGACGGTCTGCGCGGGCTGCGGCAGGTGCTGGCCGCCAGGCCCGAGGCCCGGGTGGTGATGCTCACGATGTACGACCTGGACGAGTACGTGTTCCGCTCGCTGCGCGAGGGCGCCAGCGGGTTCCTGCTCAAGACCACGCCTCCGGACGACCTCACCGCGGCGATCCGCTCGGTCCACGACGGGCAGCGGGCCTTCGCGCCGACCGTGGTCGACCGCCTGGTGCGGGCCTATGTGCGGCGTCCGGCGGTGAGCGACGGCATGCCGGAGGCGCTGTCCGGACTCACCGACCGGGAGGTCGACGTGCTGCGCGCGCTGGCCCGGGGACTCTCCAATGCCGAGATCGGCGCGGAGCTCCACCTCACCGGTGCGACGGTGAAGACCTACGTGACTCGCATCCTCGCCAAGCTCGGCCTGCGCGACCGGGTCCAGGCGGTGATCCTGGCCTACGAGTGCGGCCTGGCTCCGGCGGGGGCTGTCCCCGAAAGTTGACCCGAAGTGTCACCCTGAGGGCGATGCCGGCCGGGTCTCCGGCCACCTACCGTGTCCGACGACCATGTCTCGGCTGCGCCGGGACCTAGATGGACTCGGGAGCTCAACACACCATCATGGCATCAGCCACTCGTACCCGTCCCCGGCGATCCGCCCGCCGCGCCGCCGCCCTCTTCCTCGTCACCGCCGCGCTGGCACTGACCACCCTGC
>CAZTHV010000373.1:998-3228 GCA_964613165.1 uncultured Marmoricola sp. | reverse complement strand
ACTCCGGCTCGCGGACCGTGGCGAGGGTGCGGTCGACCTCCCAGTGGGCGCGCATGGACTTGATCCTGTTGTCCTCGGTGATCACGTAGGTCGCGATCAGGTCGGTGTCGGCGAGAGTGCCATCCTCCAGCACCGTGCTGAAGGTGCCGATGTTGGCGCAGGCGTCGCCGTTGGCGAAGGAGTCGCGGATGGTGAAGCGGAACTCCTTGACCGGCGCGATGGCCATGTCCCAGAAGCGGGAGATGCCCTCCTTGCCGCGGTGCCCCTGGCCCTCCGGGTCGAAGAAGGACGGGCCGACCGGGTCCTCCAGCAGCGCGTCGTCGTCGAAGAGCGCCAGCCACTCGTCCTTGGCCTTGCGGGACACCGCGTCATAGGAGCGCTGCGAGAGCAGGCGGGCGGGGTGGTCGCCGTCGGGCGCCTCCCAGACGATGAACTCGGACTCGATCATGATCGGAATTGTAACTCGTTCTAGTTGTCTGGGACAGTCTCGCTCCGCCGTCAGGCGTACGCCGGCCCTACTCCGGGCCGCCACCCCCGGTTCGCCTCCCGGCCATCTCGGTCACGCACTGTGACTGCATGGCACGACGCAAGGTCATCTGGCACATCGGCCCGGTGGACCCGGGCACGGCGTTCCTCGCCGATGCACTCGCCACGGCCGCTCCCGAGCTCGCCGAGCACGGGATCGCGGTCCCCCACGGCGCCTGGCACCAGATCGAGGACCGGATCTGGCGGCACAAGGGCGTCTCCCTGCTCAGCACGCCGCGGGTCTCCCGCGCCGCCCACGCGGATGTCGACCTCCGGCTCACCGGCCTGCGCGACCTGGAGGTGCACCTGGTGCTGCTGGTCCGCGACCTGCCCGGTCAGGTCTACTCCGCCTGGCAGGACGGCCTGCGGCACGGCAGCACCATCTCGCTGAAGAAGTACGCCGCCCGGGTGATGGACCCGCAGCGGTCGTACTGGCAGGCGGAGGACTTCTGGGCCGGCCGCGACCTGGCCGAGCTGCTGCCTCGCTGGACCCGTGCCTTCCACGCCGACCGGGTGCACGTCGTCGACACCCCTTCAGACCCAGAGGCGATCTGGGCGACCCTGCTCGGCCAGACAGGGCTTGGCCAGGCGGGCTCACCGCCGCGACCGGCCGGCGACGTGGACCCGATGCTCGCGGCCGAGCTGGACCCCGCCCGGGTCAGCGACGTGACCACCGCCTGGGCCAAGCTGGTCGCCGACCGCGGCCTCGACCTGCACGGACCGCTGCGGCGTACGCCGGACGCGGTGGTCGAGCCGGCGGGGCGGGGCGACCAGCTCGAGGCCGTGGCCGAGATGCTCACCCGGACCACGATGGAGAACGACCGCCTCACCGCCGAGGTGAACCGGCTGCGCGAGGAGAGCGCGCGGCTGGACCGCAAACGGCGCAAGCACCGGCGTCGCCTGCGCGAGCTGGAGGATCGCTAGGCGCCTGGAAAGGCCACCGCGATCAGGTCCCGCCAGGTGACGATCCCGATCAGCTCCCACTCCTCACCGACCACCGGCACCGAGCCGATCGCGCCGCGACGGAAGACCTCCGCGATCTCGGAGATCGGCGTGTCCGGGCGAGCGACGATCGGCCGGCGGGCCATCACCTGATGCGCCCGCTTGGCCAGCGTGGCGGTGTCCCGTGGCGTCTCGCTGGGGGTCGCCAGGTGCGGACTGAGTGCCAGCAGCACGTCGCGCTCGGCGATCACGCCGAAGAGCCGGCCGTCCTCGACCACCGGCACGTGGTGGGTGCGCACCCGCTCGAAGAGCGCGCGGACCTCGCCCAGCGTGGTGTCCAACCCGACCGTCACCGGGCTGCGGGTCATCACGTCGGCCGCCGTGAGCCCGGTCACGGCCGAGAGTGGCGCGGCCGGCTCGCTCTCCATCCGCCAATGCTAGGTCGAACGACCCCTGCTTGGTCGGTATTGGTCACAGTTCCCGGCGCCGGCTTGCACCGGCCCGCCGACCGACGCATACTTGTTGTTACCGACCGGTAGCAAATCGGCCGCCGGACCCGAGCAGTGGAATAAGGTCGAGTTGTGAGTCACTACAAGTCCAATATCCGCGACATCGAGTTCAACCTCTTCGAAGTGCTCCACCGCGAGGAGATCCTGGGCCAGGGCCCGTTCGAGGCGATCGACGCCGACACCGCCCGCACGATCCTCGTCGAGATGGACCGGCTGGCCCGGGAGGACCTGGCCGCCTCCTACGTGGACTCCGA
>CAZTHV010000373.1:0-988 GCA_964613165.1 uncultured Marmoricola sp. | reverse complement strand
CGACCCTGCGACCCACGCCGCGCCGCTGCCGGAGTCGTTCAAGGAGAGCTACCGCGCCTGGATGGACGCGGAGTACTGGCGCCTGCAGATCGCCGAGGACCTCGGCGGCACGCCCGCACCGCCGTCGTTCGTCTGGGCGCTCGGCGAGTTGGTGCTCGGCGCCAACGCCCCGGTCTGGATGTACGCCGCCGGGCCGAGCTTCGCCGGCATCGTCCACCGCAACGGCACCGACCGCGACAAGCACATCGCCCAGCTGATGGTCGACCGCCAATGGGGTTGCACGATGGTGCTCACCGAGCCCGACGCCGGCTCCGATGTCGGCGCCGGCCGTGCCAAGGCCACCCTCAACGACGACGGCACGTGGAGCATCACCGGCGTCAAGCGGTTCATCACCTCCGCCACCAACGACATGACCGAGAACGTCATCCACCTGGTCCTCGCCCGCCCACAGGGGATCGAGGGCGTCGGCGGCCCCGGCACCAAGGGCCTGAGCATGTTCATCGTGCCGGAGTGGCACTTCGACTCCGAGACCGGCGAGCTGACCGGCGAGCGCAACGGCGCCTACGTCACCAACGTCGAGCACAAGATGGGCATCAAGGTCTCCAACACCTGCGAGGTCACCTTCGGCGACCCGGGCGTCGGCGGCGGCGAGCCCGCCAAGGGCTGGCTGGTCGGCGAGGTCCACGACGGCATCGCCCAGATGTTCCAGGTGATCGAGAACGCCCGGATGATGGTCGGCACCAAGGCGATCGCGACGCTGTCCAGCGGCTACCTCAACGCGCTGGAGTACGCCAAGGAGCGGATCCAGGGATCCGACCTGACCCAGGCCGCGGACAAGACCGCGCCCCGGGTCACGATCACCCACCACCCCGACGTACGCCGGTCGCTGATGACCCAGAAGGCGTTCGCCGAGGCGATGCGCGCGCTGGTGCTCTACACCGCGTCCTGGCAGGACGAGGTGATGCTGGCCGAGCACAACGGCGAGAGC
>CAZTHV010000372.1:0-3257 GCA_964613165.1 uncultured Marmoricola sp. | reverse complement strand
TCATCAACCGCTCCGAGGAGGACTACCGGTTCTGGAAGGACGAGCACACCCAGGACCCCAAGGAGTGGAAGCGCTTCGGAGCCAAGATCCGCGAGCTCACCGGCGGCGAGGACATCGACATCGTCTTCGAGCACCCCGGGCGGGAGACCTTCGGCGCCTCGGTCTACGTCACCCGCAAGGGCGGCACGATCACGACCTGCGCCTCCACCACCGGCTACATGCACGAGTACGACAACCGCTACCTGTGGATGAGCCTCAAGCGGATCGTCTCCAGCCACTTCGCCAACTACCGCGAGTCCTGGGAGGCCAACCGGCTGATCGCCAAGGGCGCCATCCACCCGACGCTGTCGAGGAGCTACCCGCTCGACCAGGTCGGCCAGGCCGCGCTGGACGTCCACAAGAACGCCCACCAGGGCAAGGTCGGCGTGCTCTGTCTCTCCCCCGAGGAGGGCCTCGGCGTCCGCGACCAGGAGCTGCGCGCCAAGCACCTGGACCAGATCAACGTGTTCCGGGGGCTGTAGGGCCTGCGGGGGATCACAGGTTCACCTGTGGTTCTGTCGCATCGGAGGCGTTGCAACGCCTCCAAACTCACAGCAACCCCTCCACAGTGACCGCGCGGGATCGCATCACCGAGGTCGTCGGTACGGCGGTCGGGCGACCCGGACGGCTCCGGGGGCGCCTGACTTCGACGATGGGGCTCCCGCGAGCGGCATCGACCCGATGGCCCCTTGGTTGGGATTGACGGGCCGGATCGGCAAGACTGTGGCTCCAGCACCGACGAGGCGGCCAGCGAGGAAGAGACGCATGAGTGATGACCGAGGCCTGTCCATCTTCGACGAGCCCGACGACGGCAACGAGCCGACCCAGGTGATCCCCCGGGTCACCCCGGACACGCCGCCGCCCGGCCCGGCGGACTCCTCCGGTCAGGGCGGCGCCAGTCACCGCGCCGAGGCGTCTCCGCCGGCCGCCGCTCCAACGCCCAAGCCCGCGCCCGCGAGCGCCGTTCCGCCGCCGCAGCGTCCGGTCCCGCCGGGGCCCGCGGCTCCCCAGGAGCGCCCCATCGTCCCGCCGGCCGCGACGGGCAGCCTGCCGGTCGTCCGGCGCGGCGGCTACGACAAGGACGCCGTCGACCGTCACCTGCGCACCCTGGCCGCGGAGAAGGCCGGCCTGACCGCCAGCCTGGGCGAGGCCCAGGCTCGGCTGAAGTCACTCGAGGGCGAGCTGGCCAGGCTGCGGGACAAGCTGGCCGAGAACGAGACCCCGTCGTACGCCGGCCTGGGCGGCCGGGCCAGCGAACTGCTCCGGCTCGCCGAGGAGCAGGCCGAGGACGTGCTGCGCGAGGCCGGCGAGGAGGCCGAGCGGCTGCGGGCCGAGGCCGTCCGCGAGGCCGCGGCGATCAAGGCCCAGGCCGAGCGCGACGCCGACGACATGCGGGTGGTCCAGCTCGCCGAGCTCGACGACCAGCGGTCCCGAACGGTGGCGGAGATCGAGGCCGAGCGCCGCCGGCTCAAGGCCGACGCCGACGACCACCTTGCCGCGACGAAGCGAGAGGCCGAGCAGCTGCGGCTGGCCACCGAGCAGGAGACCAACACGCTGCGCACGACCTCGCTGCGTGAAGTGGAGCAGCAGCGCGCCGCCGCCGACCGGGAGGTCCAGGAGGCCCGGCGTACCCTCGCGGTCGAGCGTGAGCGCCTGGCCCGCGAGGCCGCGGAGCACCACAGCACGGCCACCACGGAGACCCAGCGCCTGATCGCCGAGGCGGAGGCTCGAGCCAACGCCGCCGAGGATCGCGCCCGGGAGGCCACCCAGGCCGCGACCAGCCACCGCGAGCAGGCCAGCCTGGAGGCGGAGTCACTCCTCACTAAGGCGCGGCGCGAGGCCGAGCAGCTGGTGACCTCGGCGAAGAAGGAGGCGGAGAGCATCCGCACCACCGGCCACGTCGAGGCCGATCGCGAGCTCGCCGCGGTTCGCTCGGAGGTCGACCGGATGACCAAGCGCCGCGACGCGATCGCCGCCCAGCTCGGCGCCCTGCGCGATGTCGTCGCCGGCTTCGGCGACGACGAGGGCTGATCGCGTGGCCGACACCAGCGCCGCCTCCGAGGAGACCGAGCCGGCGGAGGAGATCGATGCCGTGAACGAGGCCGAGGAGTCGCCGTACGGCACGCCCGGCCCGCCGCTGGAGCGCACACCGCTCTACGTCGGCATCCTGGGCGGGCTCGGGCTGGCCGTCGCGTGGTGGCTGGCGACCCGGGTCCTGATGATCGGGTCGATCCTGGTCCTGGTCGCCGTGGCGATGTTCCTCGCGGTCGGGCTCAGCCCGGCGGTCGAGTTCTTCATGCGCTGGATGCGCCGGTCGCTGGCGCTGCTGGTGGTCATCGGGCTGGTGCTCCTGTCGATCGCCGGGTTCATCTTCACGCTGGTCCCGGTGATCAGCGACCAGGTCACCGCGATCGGCCACAACGCGCCGATCTGGTTCGACAAGCTGCAGCACAACAAGGCGATCCAGGATCTCGACCGCGAGTACGACATCGTCGACAAGGCGGAGAAGTACATCACCTCCGGCGACCTGTGGCAGACCATCTTCGGCGGCGCTCTCGATGTCGGCCTCAAGGTGCTCTCCATACTCGGCAACACCTTCGTGGTGATCGTGCTGATGCTCTACTTCGTCGCGGCGCTGCCGTCGATCACCCGCGGCCTCTACCGCCTGGCGCCGGCCTCCCGCCGCGCTCGGGTCACCAAGCTCGGCGACCAGGTCCTGCGCAGCGTGGGCGGCTACGTCTCCGGCGCCTTCCTGGTGGCGCTGTGCGCGGGCCTGACCTCGCTGGTGTTCCTCTTCATCGTCGGGCTGAGCGAGTACGCCGTCGCGCTGGCCTTCGTGGTCGCCCTGTTGGACGTGATCCCGATGATCGGCGCCACCATCGGCGCGGTCATCGTCAGCGCGATCGCCTTCGCCACCGACCCGAAGATCGGCCTGGCCTGCGTGATCTTCTACATCGTCTATCAGCAGTTCGAGAACTACGTGATCTACCCGCGGGTGATGTCGCGGTCGGTGGAGATCCCCGGGGCGATGACGGTGATCGCCGCGCTCGTCGGCGCCAGCCTGCTGGGCGTCGTCGGCGCGCTGATGGCGATCCCCACCGCCGCCGCGATCCTGCTGATCGTCCGCGAGGTCTGGATCCCCCGCCAGGACAGACGCTAGCCGTCAGTCCTCGACGAGGGCGGCCGGGGTGATGGCGACGGCGTACGGCACAGCGAGG
>CAZTHV010000371.1:0-3278 GCA_964613165.1 uncultured Marmoricola sp. | reverse complement strand
AGCACGGCGTCGCCACCCCGGTGATCGGGACGCTCAGCGCGCTCGTGCGGGCGTGCGGATTGGGCGATGAGGATGCCGGCGACCACGGCCAGGCAGCCGGTGACCGCGATCGCTCCCATGGACTCGCCGAACCACGCCCAGCCGAGCGCCGAGACGCCGATCGGCTCCAGCATGGCGATGGTCGTGACGGTGGTGGCCTTGACGAAGCCGAGGGCGATCAGCTCGGCGAAGAAGGGGATCAGCGTGCCCAGCAGCACCATCCAGGAGAGGACGGTCCACAGCGGCAGCTGCAGGTGGTCGAGGGCGCCGAGCAGAGAGACCTGCTCGGTCAGGCCGGCGTCGAACCCGGTGATCGGCACGAAGAGGTTGAGCGCGATCGTCGCGACGCCGAATGCCCACAGGATCACCCGGAGCGGGTCGAGGACGCTCACGCCGGCTTCGCCGATGAGGAAGTACGCCGCGAAGCACACTGCCGCGGCCAGGCCGGCGGCGATGCCGATCCCGTCCAGCCGGGCGCCGTTCCAGACCTCGGTGGCGGCGGCGAGGCCGATCACCGCGAGCGCGAGTCCGGCCCACATCCTCCCGCGCACCTGCTGGCGCTGGACGAGGAGCGCCCAGAGGGCCACCAGGACGGGTGCCTGGTACTCCAACAGCAGCGCCATGCCGATGGGCAGGCGGTCGATCGCCACGAAATAGGTCCACTGCAGCAGCGCGACGCCGACGACGCCGTGGGCGACGACCATGACCAGCAGCCGGCCGGGCGGCGGGCGCAAGGCCGTGGGCCGGAAGAGCGCCGCTCCCAGCAGCAGCATGACGAACGTCGCGCTGACCCGGATCGTGGTGAGCATGGCCGGCTCGACCCCGGCTCTCATCGCGACCCGGGAGACCCCTGCGTTGACGGTGAACAGTGCCGCGCCGAGGGTCACCAGGCCGACACCGACAGCGGGTCGCGAGGTGCGCACCGGCTCACCCTAGAGCCCCCGTGGAACGCGCTGGACCCCGGCCGGGTCTGTCCAGGTTTGTCCTCATGTCTAGACCGCGAAGGCCCTCACATGTTCCTTCGGGGGGTCTTTCGTCGACACTGTCAAAGGCCACGCCGGGAGGGGGTGCGGCCTCAGTCACGGGGAGAGATCGATGCGTCATCTGCGAGTCGGGAGCATCACCATCCGCCTGGGAGCGGCTGGTGCGGTGCTTGCTGTGCTTGCCGTGCTGACTCCGTCGCCCGCATTCGCCGGCTCCGACGGCATCGCTCCGGCGGAGGTCTCCGAGCCGTCCGCTCAGACCGGGCCGGACGCCGGCCCAGGGACTGGACCAGAGACGTTGCCAACGAGCCCGGAGACGAGCCCGGAGACCGGTCCGGTCACAGATCCCGCGACGGGGTCGGAGCCGGAGGCGCCCGCGGACGGCACGACCACGCCCGCCGGCGAGCCCGTGAGCACGCCGCCCGCCGAGCCCGAGACCGCGCCGACTCCGTCCACGACACCGGCCGCCGGCGCAGCGCGGCCCTCGACGACCGAGGCGACCACGGACCCCGCCGACGCCGAGCCGGGTGTGGAGCTCAGGCAGTACGAGCGCGTCGGTGGTGAGTGGCAGCCCAGTGACGGCAGCGTCGACTTCGGCAACGAGATCCGCTATGTCCTCCGAGTCGTCGTGCCGGCCTCCCAGACACTGCCCGCTGCCCAGTTGCGGGCCTACGTCCCGGGCTGGGACAAGGCCGGCGATCACGTGACCAACGTGCCGGCACGCCTGGTCGCCGGCTCGGCGCGGTGCTCGGTCGAGTGCGATGTCGAGGCAAACGAGAACACGGGCCTGGTGACCTGGCGTCTCGGCGACGTGGTCGCGGGTGACGAGGACCTCGAGATCACGACCGAGTTCACTGCCCGATTCGGCCAGTTGCCCCTGGACGCCCAGTTCGACGCCTCCGGCACGTTCATCGCCCGCGCCTGGTGCCGCGGTGAGCTCTCGTGGACACAACCGGCCGCCCGCCTGGCCGCCGCTCAGGCGGCCGCTGGGCCGGTGTACTCCAACGCGGTCACCGCGACCGCGATGGCGCTGGAGGCGATGATCGGCACTCCGGTGGCCTACCCGCTCGCGCCGGGGATCTCGGCAACGGCGGGCCCGACGCACGGTCACCACTCCGGCGACGGAGCGATGGTGCTGCCCAACACCGGTGGGCCGCAGGCGGCTCTCGCCGTTGCGGGCCTCGTCCTGGTGGGCCTGGGTGGCCTGACCGTCTCGCGCTCGCGGCGCCGCGCAACGAGCCTCGCCGCCGCGCCGACGGAGAGCGGGTCCCGGCTCAGCGCATAGCCGCCAGCGGCGCTCGCAGCAGCCCGAACAGCTCCTCGCATGCCTGCGCCGTCCTCAGCACGGTGTCGTCGTCGAAGCGGCGGCCCACGATCTGCAGCCCCACCGGCAGCCCGGCGGCGGTGGTGCCACACGGGATGGAGGCCGCCGGCTGCTGAGTGAGGTTGAAGGGATAGGTGAACGGGCTCCAGCGGGTCCAGCGATCCAGCCCGGAGCCGGGTGGCACCTCGTGGCCGGCAGGGAAGGCGACAATCGGCATGCTGGGAGTCAGCAGGATGTCGTAGCCGGCGTGGAACGCCCCCATCTGACGCCCCAGCTCGGCGCGGACGGAGGTGGCTTGGACGTAGTCCAGCGCGGTGAGCCGCTCGCCTCGTGCTGCGATGTCTCGCAGACCCGGGTCGATCAGCTCTCGCTCCGCCTCCGGCCAGGGCTGGAGCGCACCGGCTGCGCCGCTGAACCAGAGGGTGTGGAACGCCTCCACCGGATCGTCGAGCCGCAGCTCCGCTCGGTCGACGTGGATCCGGGCCTCCAGGAGGGTCACGGCGCGCTCCACGATCTCGGCGACCTCGGGATCGACGTCGGCGTAGCCGAGATCCGGGCTGAAGGCGACGCGCACTCCCTCGATCCCGTCGTGGATGGCGGCGCTGAAGGAGCCGGTGGGTGCGGCCCCGGCCGACCAGTCCCGCGGATCGGGCTGCGCGATGACGTCCAGGCACCGGGCGGTGTCCGCGACCGTCCGGCTCACCGGCCCGACGTGGGAGAGGTTCCCGAACGCCGTGGCCGGATAGGTCGGCACGCATCCGTAGGTGGGCTTGAAGCCGACGACACCGGTGAAGCTGGCCGGGATCCGCACCGAGCCGCCGCCGTCGGTGCCGATCGAGATGGGTCCCATGCCGAGCGCCACCGCTGCCGCGCTCCCGCCGCTGGAGCCACCCGGCGTGAGGGCGAGGTCCCACGGGTTCCGGGTGATCCCG
>CAZTHV010000370.1:1519-3292 GCA_964613165.1 uncultured Marmoricola sp. | reverse complement strand
GGCCGATCCCTGCACCTACCGTCCGCCCCCCGAACCCGCCTTCTGGGGAGCCAGGAACGCCGCGTACACCGCGAACGTCGAGCTGGGCTGCAACCGGCTGCACGGCCTGGACCTGCTGTTCCAGTTCGTCAATCACACCCCCAAGGTGGGTGACTTCCAGATCTGGGCGGCGAACCGGCGCGTTGCCGCCGGCGAGTCGGTGCCCGGCTACGGTCGAAGTGGCTTCGCGGCGGCTACGACCGCGGAGGCGATGCGGTACATGTTCAGCGGCGACAGCTACCGGGCAGCGGACGGGACGTCGTGGCAGGGCTACCTGGGCCTGGCTCCAGCCGTGGCGGCCGCGGTGGGCATCGCCGCGGCGGCGGCCGCTCCCTGGATCATGACCGTGGCCACGGCCTTCGGTCCGGTCGCCTGGGTGCTCGCTGCGGCGATGATCGCCATCTGGGGTTTCGTCGAGGTGATCGCCGAGCAGGAGATCGCGCAGAGCATCAAGAGGAGCCTCGCCGATGCGATCGCCGACTCCGACCCGCTCGGCATCAACGCCGCGAAGCCCGACTACGCGGGACTGGATCGCACGACGTACCAGGACCCGCCGGGCAAGCCCAAGGCGAAGATCCACCAGCCGGCCTTCCAGTCCGACCTCCTGCGCTGGGTCACCGAGTGGACCAGCCTCAACGTCTCGGGCAAGTTCGTCCCGGATCCGGTCACTACCGTCCAGGAGACGACCACGGGCCAGCCCCCGACCGGGCCCGGACCGAGTGACCTGGTGTTCGAGGAGGGTGGTGTCGTCCGCGACGACGTGGTGGTGAAGGCGGTAGCGGGAACCGTCGATGCCGAAGGGCGGACGATCAACGGCTACCGGGTGTTCTTCTACCGCAACTGGCTGATGGTCAGTGCCTGCACGATCGTCGATCCGCAGCAGGTGTGCCGGTACCTGGACCCCGTGCCGCGGCTCCAGCTCGACTACCTCGGGCCCGACGGCACGATGGGTCAGATGGCGCTGACCCAGTTCGTCGACACCGAGGGCAGGACCGACCGGAAGCTGGGGCTCACCAGTCTCGACGAGGAGGGCCATCCGCACGGCTCCCTGACCGACACCTGGACCTTCCAGGGCGCCGGCGGCGTTCCCAGGACCGTCACGCTGGTGCCTCAGGGGACCCTGTTGCCACAGGTCAACCTGGTGCCGACCGTCGACGGCACCATGCAGCTCGGGCAGTTGCTCACCTTCCAGGCCAACCCCTCTCCGGACGCGACGAACGCCGCCGCCAACGGCGCGGGATACACCTGGACGATCGAGCACCTCGACGACCACGGCGTCGCGATCCCGGGCGACACGGTGACGGGCCCGGGCAATGCCGTCGGCTTCCAGCGGCGGTTCACCGCACCCGGCGACTACCGGGCTCACGTGAGGCTGGCCGGTGGCACCAGTGGCGTGGAGGTGGACGGGTCGGTCGACTTCTCGATCGCGCGTCCCACTCCGGAGATCATCACCGCACAGCTGCGCGACGACCGGGTCCACCAGGGCGCGCTCTTTCTCGATCTCAGGTTCCTGGAGGAGACCACCCCGACGGACACCTTCGACGTCGAGGTGACCTGGGCGGACGACGCGATGGGCAACCAGGTGGTGCGGCACTACACCGTCCACTGCGAGGACGCGGGTGCCGGCACCTGTGAGACCGGGCCACTGATCAGCCCGGCCAAGGCGCCGACCAACGCCAGGCCCGCGATCGCGAGCGCGCTGTCCTTGTGGGCGTCGAAGACGTCGCCCTGCGT
>CAZTHV010000370.1:0-1509 GCA_964613165.1 uncultured Marmoricola sp. | reverse complement strand
GTTCAAGATCCCCGACGATCAGGCGTTCCTGCCGGTCGTTCGGATGAAGGTCACCAACTCGTTCGGGGAGACCGTTGTCCAGTCCTTCCCGGTGACCGGGGAGCACCGGCCACGGATGGCCGATCCGACGCCGTTCGTGTCGATGCCGGTGGGGACCAACACCACGCAGCGGGTCACCGAGGTGATCCCGTCGGACCTGCTGGACGACCAGGGCATCTCGATCAGGGCGTACGTCGAGCGGATCGCGGAGGTGCTGCCCGAGACTGTGCATGCCGACGTCGAGAGGATCGATGGCCGCTACTACCTGGAGATCAAGGGTGAGCCGAACTCCGACGACATGGGGGTCTACACGTTCTACTTCGGCGCCGAGCAGGAGCCTGAGGGATCCGGGTATCGGGCGGCACCGGCGCTGGTGACGCTGAACATCGTGCCCACCGCTCAGACCGGGTTCCGCGCGCTGCTGCGGAACACCCCGTCGTCCTTCTCCGACCGCTTCTATCGCAACGTCTACCCGGACTTCGGCGTCCAGGCCGCCTATCGCGGCGACGATCCGGACGCGAGGTTCACCGGCACGATCACCTGCACGCTGACCGCCTCCGGCACGCTGATCTTCTCCAAGCCTTGCGCCCAGGACGCCCCGTTCCCGTGGCCGGATCGGCTCATCGACGGCGGGATGACGGCCAGTGTGGTGGCCTCCTCGCCCGGCCAGGAGGTCGACGACACGGTGTACTCGATGAGCCTGCACACCAGGTTCGTCCATGCCGACGTCAGCGTCGACGCCGCCGCGGCGGCCGCGCTGAGGGCGACGGCGCGCCTGAGCCTGACCGACTTCACGGTCAACGACATCAGCGGTGGCGTCGCCCCGCCGTACTCCCAGCAGAGGTCGCCCGGGGCGAGTCACGGATATCGGATCACCTGCTCCAACGACGGCTCGGCCTGGCGTGCTTGCCTGGACAACGGCACGGTGAGCCTGCTGCGCGTCCCGGGACGCCATCAGCTGAGGGTCCGCGTGGTAGCCCCCGACGACGCGGTGAGGGTCAGCACCGTCTCGTGGAGCGTGGGCACGCCCGCCCAGCGATTCGCGGTGAGGCTCAACCGCAAGAAGGTCCACAAGCGGGCCAAGCTGCGGGTCCAGGCAACCGGCTTGCTCCCACGGGAGCACTACCGGATCAAGGTCGGTGCGGTCGCCCTGGCGACCGGCATTGCGGACGACCTGGGCCGGGTCGACCGGGTGGTGAAGGTGCGCAAGACGGTGAAGGCCGGCAAGCGGGCGGTCAAGGTCATCGGCGTCAACGGCACCCGGCACGGCAAGCACCCGGTGCGAGTGCGGCGTCGGTGAGCGGTCGTACGCCCGCCGGCCGACGTGGCGCTCAGACGACTCCGAGGGCCAGCATCGCGTCGGCGACCTGGATGAAGCCGGCGATGTTGGCGCCGGCGACGTAGCTGCCGGGCACGCCGTATTCGTCGGCGGTCTCCAGGCATCGGTCGTGGATGCCGCGCATGATGTCG
>CAZTHV010000369.1:1284-3299 GCA_964613165.1 uncultured Marmoricola sp. | reverse complement strand
TAGGCCAGCGTCGTCGTGGGTGCGCTCGGGATGAAGGGCGGGTTGTGGTGCTGGCCGGTCGCGAAGACGTCCAGGCCGACCTCCTCGGCCTTCCTCGCGATCGCGACGGTCGCCTTGATCCGGTCGTGCTCGCTGATCGTCGTCCCCGTCGTCGGATCCGTGGTCACGTCGCCGACGGTGAAGATGCCGAACTCCATGTCGCCTCGCTTCGGTAGGTAGTTGACTATTCAACCACAGCCGAGCGCTTGGCATTCCCGCCGGCTCAGGCCTCGCGTACGCCGTACCGGATCCAGACCCGGCGCAGCGGCGAGGGCGCCCACCAGTTCCACCGGCCGAGCAGCCGCATGGTGGCGGGCACGAGCAGCGCGCGCACCACGGTGGCGTCGACCAGCAGCGCCACCAGCATGCCGACGCCGATCATCTTCATGAAGACGATGCCGCTGGTGGAGAAGGCGCCGATCACCACGGCGAGCAGCAGCGCGGCGGAGGTGATGATCCGGCCGGTCTTCTGCACCCCGACCGCCACCGCGTCGGCATTGCGGGCCGATGGATCGAGACCGGAGCCCTCGGTGGCGTCCCAGCGCTCGCGCACCCGGCTGAGCAGGAAGACCTCGTAGTCCATCGAGAGCCCCACCAGGATCGCCAGCATGAAGATCGGCTGGGTCGCGTCCAGGTAGCCGGTCGAGGTGAAGCCGAGCAGCCCTTGCAGGTGGCCGTCGGCGAAGATCCAGGTGATCACGCCGAACGAGGCACTGATCGAGAGGAGGTTCATCACGATCGCCTTCACCGGGAGGACCACCGAGCCGAAGGCCAGGAAGAGCAGCACCAGCATCACCCCGGCGATGATCGCCGCCATCGCGGGCAGGTGGGATCGCAGCGAGCCGAGCAGGTCGACGGTCTCGGCGCTCGGGCCACCGACGAGCACCTTCGTCCCGCCCGGGGCGGGCACCTCACGCAGCTCCCGGACCAGATCCGTCGACGCGCGACTCTGCGACTCACCGCTCCATGCGGCGCGCAGCAGCGTGACCCCGTCCCTCTGGTCGACCACCCGGGCATCGGTCACTCCCGGGACGGCCAGCACGCGGTCTGCGTACCCGGCGACCTCGGCCTTGTCGGCGGTCTCCAGCAGCAGGTTCGCCGTGGAGCGGGCCGCGCCGAAGTCCTCGGCGAGGCCAACCGTGGCCAGGTGAGCGGGGTGATCGGGCGGCAGCACGCGGTGGTCGACCGAGCCCCAGGTGACCGTGGCGAAGGGAGCGGCGATCACCAGCAGCGCACCGACGATCACCACCATGACGACGACGGGACGCCGCATCACCCCTCGAGCCAGGCGGGCCCACGCGCCGTGATCGTCGTCGACGCGGACCGCGCGGCCGCGAGCCCAGGGCATCCGGCCGGCGTCGATGCGCCGGCCGAGGAGGAGCAGTACGGCGGGCAGGACGGTCAGCGCGGTGAGCGCGCCGACCAGCACCGCGGCGATCCCGCCGAGGCCCACCGAGCGCAGGAAGTCCTGGGGGAAGATCAACAGCGCCGACATCGCCGCCGCCACGGTGAGCCCGGAGAAGAGCACCGTCCGGCCGGCGGTGCGCAGCGTCACCGCGACCGCCTCCCGCGGCGCGGCGGGATCGTCGCCGGGCAGGCGGCTCAGCTCCTCGCGGTAGCGGCTGACCACGAAGAGCGCGTAGTCGATGGCCAGGCCCATGCCCAGCAGGGTGACCACGTTGACGGAGAAGACCGAGACATCGGTGAAGAGCGCCACCACGCGGACCAGCGCCAGGGCGCCGAGCACGGCGAAGAGGCCCACCATCACCGGCATCGCCGCGGCGACCAGGCTGCCGAAGATCAGCAGCGAGAGCACCAGCACGATCGGCATCGAGATCGCCTCGGCACGAGTCAGATCGGCGCTCACCTGCTCGTTGACGCCCTTGAAGACCGCCCATGGCCCGGCGATCTCGGTGTGCAGGTCGGTGGACGCCAGCGCGGGCCGGGAACGTGACATCGCCAGGGTCGGTCGGGCG
>CAZTHV010000369.1:0-1274 GCA_964613165.1 uncultured Marmoricola sp. | reverse complement strand
CCAGCGCGGGCATCACCTGGTCGTTGGCCCGGCTCTGCTCCGCCTGCCCGTCGCCGGCGAGCGAGACGTAGACCTGGACGGCGTGCCTGTCGGTGCTGATCATCGCCGGGTCGCCGGACTGCCACGGGGTGAGCACCGCGCTGGTGCTGCCCTCCGGGATCCCGGCCAGGACGCGCTCCACCTGGCGGCGGAAGGCCGGCCGGTCGGCGGTCAGCCGGTCACTGCGGTAGATCGCGATCAGGTCGACGTTGTTGTTGCCGAAGACCGCCTGCTCACGGGCGAGCTCACGGGCCGAGTCGGTGGCCGGGTCCTCGAAGCCGCCCTGGCCGAGGGAGCCGAAGACGCCGAGGCCGTACGAGGCGGCGGCAGCCACGGCCACGAGGCCGACGGCGACCACCAGGCGCGCACGGGTGGTCAACACGCGGATCCAGCGCTCGGTCATCAGGACTCCGGAAGAGACGAGAGGAGTTTACAGCGTTTACTGTAAACGATGTAAACTGTCCGGTGTCAAGTCGGGATCGCCACGTGGGGATTGCAGGGTGCAGCGCGGAAGGTGGGCAGCATTGACGACACGCGCCGAGGCGCACGCGGCGATGCACGACCGCATCGTCGCCGCCGCACGAGGCCTCCTCGCCAGCGGCGAGGAGGTCAGCCTGCGCGCCGTCGCCCGGTCGCTCGGACTGACCGCTCCCGCGCTCTACCGGTACGCCGCCAGCCACGAGGACCTGGTCCGCATGGTCGCGGTGGCCATCGACGCCGACGTCGGCGGCCGGATCGGCGCTGCCGCCACGGCGTACTCCGACGACCCTGCCGCCGCGCTGATCGCCGCCGCTGTGGAGTTCCGCCGCTGGGCGCTGTCGAGCCGGCGCGAGTTCGCCCTGGTCTTCACCAACGTCGACGTCGACTGCATCGAGGAGCTGCACACCACCGCGACCACCGGGATGACCTTCTCCGCGCTGCTGGTGCGGCTGTGGGAGCGCTACCGCTTCCCGGTTCCGAGCCTGGACGACCTGGAGCCGTCCCTGGCCGAGGCCATGCACGACCCGATGGTGCCCGCCGATCTCAGCCAGATCCCCGACGAGCTGCGCGGGCTGGTGTGGGTGCTGGAGCAGGCCTGGTCACGGCTCTACGGCACGGTCACCCTCGAGGTGTTCGGCCATATCGACCCGCGGATCGTCGAGCACGGGCACCTCTTCCGCTCGATGGTCATCGACCAGGCCGGCCCGCTCGGGCTGACCGACGAGGTCCCCCGGCTGCGGGAGCTCCTGAGCGAG
>CAZTHV010000368.1:0-3341 GCA_964613165.1 uncultured Marmoricola sp. | reverse complement strand
TTGCCGGCGCCGTTGGGCCCCAGCAGCGCCACCCGCTCGCCGCGGTGGACGTGCAGATCGACGCCGTAGAGCGCCTGATGTCCGTCGGGGTAGGCGTACGCCAGGCCGCGGACGTCGAGGACCGGCGTGCTCACGGCTCCGCCCTCCGGACCGGACCGGACGGGTCGTAGCCGCGGGACAGCATCGCCAGGTGCACCCGCTCGCCACGCTCGTAGGAGCGGATGAACAGCGCGCCGGCCGATCGGGCCAGCACGCTCCACTGGCGGAGCGACCGAGCCCGGAAGCCGCGGGACTCTCGGGCGATCCGCATCCGGCGCATCTCGTCGGTGACCACGTCGAGATAGCGGATCATGAACGACATGATCTGCACCAGCAGGTGCGGCATCCGCAGCCGGGTCAGCCCGGCGAGGAAGGCGTGCGGCTCGGTGGTCGCGGCCAGGGTCAGGCTGGCGAGCACGCCGAGCGTCCCCTTCATCAGCAGCGAGGCCGCCGCGTGCAGCCCGTGCTCGCTGACGGTGAGCCCGAGGAACTCGGTCTGCGGCCCCGTGGACAGGAACGGCATCAGCACCGCGAAGACCACGAACGGCAGCTCGATCACCATCCGGGGGAGCAGGTAGCGCAGCGGCACCCGGGACGCGGCGATGACCACGGCCAGGAGCGCGAGGTACGCCGCGAAGGCCGGGTAGACCGTCGGTGGGGTCGCCACCACGACGATCATGAAGCCCAGCAGCGTCAGGATCTTCAGGTGTGCCGGCGCCCGGTGCACCGGCGAGTGCGCGTGGAAGTGGAGCCGGTGCCCGTGGGCGGCGCCCATCAGGCCTCGGACGTGGCCGCGGTCTCGGGCGCGGTCTCGGAGGGGCCACGCCGCCGGAGCAGGAGGAACCCACCGCCGGCCAGGAGCAGCACGACCAGGGTGCCGGTCACGCCGGCGACAGCGCCGGAGAGCCAGGAGTTGTCGATGCCCTTGGTCGCGTAGTCCGCCATCGGGCCGTCTGCGACGTGGTGGTCCTTCGCGGTGTCGGCGAAGCCCTCCTGGTGTGCGACGTACTCCAGCCCGTCGGGGTGCGAGGAGGCGTAGTAGCTCACCACGCCGGCCAGCAGCAGCGCGACCAGCAGGCCGGCCAGTACGACGACGCGGGTCGAGATCCGAGTGCTCACGAGGTGGCTCCTGTCGGGGTGCGGATCTCCAGGTCGGGCTCGGTGAGCGCCGGCCTGGCGCCGTACACCAGGTCGGGGCGTACGGCGAGCACGGCGCCGACGACCAGGAAGGTGATGAGTGCCTCGCCGATGCCGATCAGCAGGTGCCAGCCGACCATCGCGGTCGCCAGGGACTCCGCCGGAATCGGCGCCTCGCCGCCGATCGCGTAGAGGCCGGTGAAGGCCAGCGCGGCCACCGGCACCGAGAGCAGCGCCGCGACCGCGGCGGCGGGAGCGACCACGCCCACCCGGCGGGGGAGCAGCCGGCGCACGACGACGAAGACCAGCCAGCCGACGCCGACGCCGACCAGCGCCATCAAGGTGATGTTCGTGCCGAGCGCGGTGACGCCGCCGTCTGCGAAGAGCAGGCACTGCACCAGCAGCACGGTGCTGATGCAGAGCACCGCCGTCCAGGGTCCGACCAGGACCGCGGCGAGCGCGCCGCCGAGCAGGTGGCCGCTGGTCCCGGCGCCGACCGGGAAGTTGATCATCTGGGTGGCGAAGACGAAGGCGGCGACCAGACCGGCCATCGGCGCGGTGCGGTCGTCCAGCTCGCGTCGGGCGCCGCGTAGGGCCAGGCCGACGCCGACTACGGCGACCGCGCCGGTCGCCACGGAGGTGGGGACGTCGAGGAATCCATCAGGAACGTGCACCAGGCCACCTTATTGCAAATAGTTCGCAACAACGAGTCCGGGGCATGGCACCCCGGTCGTTCTTGCCCGGCTGTGCGGCCGGGCTCCATCAGCGGCCGAGGCCCACCTTGCGGTTCAGCGCGTCGGTGAACTCCTCGATCGGCAGGTCCCCGGCGATGACCCGGGCCGTCGGCCAATGGGAGTAGTCCAGACCGGAGAGCCGACCGTACAGCGGCAGATCCGCGGCATAGGCGTCGACCAGCCGTTGGACGTCCTCGACGGTCACTGGCTCGCCGGTGTGGCTGGAGCTGGTCTTGTTGTGGTGCAGCAGCGGCGGGTGCTTGCGATACGGCGCCGCGCCGAGGAACGTCACCACTCGGTCCAGAGTCGCCTGATGGTCACGATGCAGGTCTCGTACGTCGAGGAGGAACCACTGCGCGCGCGAGAAGATGCTCAAGCCGCGCTTGAGCTGTTGGCCGTAGAGACCCCGGGTGAACATGGTGAGTGAGCGCAGCCCGTGATGGCTGGTGTTGGGAGGGAACTCCTCGGGAATGTGGTGCAGCTCGCAGGTCGCGATCATCTCGCGCAGATCGGGGAACTCCGGCTGCTTGCGCCGGCGCATCGACCACTGGGAGAAGGCGCGCTCGATCGGATCGCGGAAGGTCGCGATCAACCGCATGTCCGGGCGGTAGGTCTTCATCAGGGCCAGCGCGTGGGGCCAGACGAGGTACTCGGGGGTGGCATCGCCGGCCAGCCATTGCGCTGGTGTCGTGGCCGGGCGCTTGTAGTCGCTGAAGTCGGGATGGGGCCAGCTGAGATGCTCCTGGGTGAAGTAGCGCATCTCCTTCTCCGGCCCACCGGCGATCTCGCGGTGTCTGGTCAGCATCCGAAACAGCGTGGTGGTCGATGCCTTCTGCGTGCCGGCGATGGCGAAGGAGACGGGAACATGTCGTGAGGCGGTGGCCAGCGCGGCGAGCCGGCGCTGACGGCGTTCGTTGATCCTGCTCATCAGTTATCTACCCAAGTTGTCGGTTATCTACCCAAGTGGCGTTACGGCCGAAGAGGCTACTCGCTCGCTGGTCCTGCTTGGCCACTCCCGGTCCATATTTCGAGAGAACGGGCGTTACAGGTAACTCTCAGTTACCGTTCGGTACATGCCAGCGCAGAAGACCCGTGTCCATGCCTTCGCCGACGATGCCCTCGGCGACCACGACGCCGTCGGCCTGGCCGCGGAGATCCGGGCCGGGCGGATCTCGCCGGCCGAGGCGGTCGAGGCGGCGATCGGCCGCGTCGAGAGACTGCAGCCCGATCTGAACGGCCTGGCCGCGGCCGACTTCGACCGTGCCCGGGAGCGAGCCCGAGCCCACGACGGCCAGGGCTTCTTCGCCGGCGTACCCACGCTGATCAAGGACAACTCCGACGTCGAGGGCCTGCCCACCCAGCAGGGCACGCGCGCGTACGCCGCCCGGCCGGCCCGCGCGGACGGCGACTTCGCCCGGATGTTTCTGCGCC
>CAZTHV010000367.1:0-3351 GCA_964613165.1 uncultured Marmoricola sp. | reverse complement strand
TCGACCGACATGGTGATCTCGAAGCTGTGTCCTTGCGCGCAGGCATAGCCGACCTGCTGGCGGGCCGCGAACTCGATGCCGCGCTCGTCCTCGAAGCTCTGGCCACCCAGACGGGCGCCTCGCAGAGTCCGGTCTCCCATGAGTTCCTCCCAAAGCCGTCGGACTCGACCCGGGCGGGCCGACCCCTCATGCGTACAACCTCCGCGACCGCCAGGCAAGGCCCACAGGCGCGGAGGTGTCTTCTCCCGCCCCAACGAACACATCGGCCCGAGGATTCCCCAGCTGAGGGTGAGTGCGGTCTCAGCCTGCCCGGGATGGGCCCGGAGATGGCCGAGAATGCCTCATCGAGCCCCGGCACAGGCACAGCGCAGGCTCACACCACCGAGGGGGCGACATTGCCGGCCTCGGCGATCCCGCGCCGCGGGTCGACCCGCCACAGCAGCAGCCCGCCGACCACGAAGAAGATGATCAGCGCGAAGATGGCCGGCCGGTAGGAGTCGGTCCACTGGTGGACCAGGCCGAAGACCAGCGTGCCCAGCCAGCTCGTGCCCCGCTCGGCGGCCTGGTAGAGGCTGAAGTACTCCGCCTCCTTGCCCCGGGGGATCAGCAGGCTGAAGAACGAGCGGGAGAGGGCCTGGGTGCCGCCCAGGACCAGGCCGATGCCCACCGCGAGCAGCAGGAAGAGCCACAGCTTCTTCTCGGGGAGGAAGTAGCCGGCGGTGACCACGCCCATCCAGATCACCAGACCGGCCAGGATGACCCGCCGGGAGCCGTAGCGCTCGGCGAGCTTGCCGAAGAGCAGCGCCCCGCCGAAGGCGACGAACTGCACCAGCAGGATCGTGGCGATCAGCACCGAGGTGCCGAAGCCGAGCTGCTTCTCGCCGTACACCGAGGCCGAGGCGATGACCGTCTGGATGCCGTCGTTGTAGAAGAGGTACGCCAGCAGGAACGTCAGCGTCACCGGGTAGTTGCCCATGTCGCGCAATGTGGCGGCGAGCTGGCCGAAGCTCTGTCGCACCAGGCTGCCGCGCTCGGGCACCTTGCCCACCGGCGCCCGGTCCCTGATGCCGAGGTAGGGCACCAGCGTGAAGCCGGCCCACCACACGGCCGCCGAGAGCATGCTGATCCGGACCGCCATCTCGGTGGACAGGCCGAGGCTGTCGTGCATCGTGACCACGCCGAGGTTCACCGCGAGCAGCAGGCCGCCGCCGAGGTAGCCCATCGCCCAGCCGCGCGAGGAGACCCGGTCGCGCTCCTCCTCGGTGGAGATGTCGACCAGGATCGCGTCGTAGACCACCAGGGAGGCGCCCAGCATGACGTTGGCGCCGAGGATGAGCACGGCGCCGAGCTGCCAGTTGGTGCCCGCGACGAAGAACATGCCGGCGGCAAACGCGGAGCCGACCCAGGCGTAGCGGGCCATCAGCAACCGCTTGTGCGGACTCCGGTCGGCGTGCGCGCCGACCACCGGCAGGATCAGCGCGGAGAGGATCGTGGCGACCGTGACCATGTAGAAGACCAGCGAGCCGGGAGAGACGCTCAGCCCGAACACGTGCAGGTCGGTGACGCACTTCTGGTCGTCGTCGCTGACGAACCCGCAGGCCGATCGCTCGGCCACCGAGGTGAGGTACGGCGCGAAGAGCACCGTCGCGATGGTGGTGACGTATGCCGAGTTGGCCCAGTCGTACCAATACCAGGAGCGCTGCTCCTTGCGGCGCTCCAACGCGGAGAAGTCGCCCAAGCCGGTGGTGGTCATCGCCCCTTCTCCCATCAGTCGTCCCTCCATTGGCCCCGCTCGGTCAGGACGCCCTTGAGTACGTCGGTCCGGTCGGTGATCAGGCCGTCGACCCCCAGGTCGAGGAGCTCGACCATCTCAGCCGGATCGTCGACAGTCCAGACATGGACGTGGACGCCCGCGGCGTGGGCCCGGCGTACCAGGCCCGGAGTGACCACGCGCAACCGGCCGCGGCGGTGCGGGATCTGGAGCGCGGCCACCCGGCTCCGAGTCGCGGCTCGGGCGAGCCGCCAGGCCGGCAGCGTCAGGAACGCCGCCACCTCCGGGGGAGCCGCGGAGGTCGCCACCCGGCCTCCGGTCAGCCGGCGGAACGCGTTCAGCCGCCGTTGGGAGAAGGAGCCCACCAAGATCCGGTCGTGGCTGCCGGTGCGGTCGATCAGGTCCGCGAGCGCAGGCACGGCCGCGGCCGACTTCAGGTCGACGTTGAACCGGACGTCCGGCCACTCCTCGAGCAGCTCGGCCATCGCCGGGACCAGGTGCTCGCCACTGATGCGGGCCAGTGCCAGGTCCTCGGCGGTGAGCTCGCCGACCACGCCCGTCGACCCGGTCACCCGGTCCAGCACGTCGTCGTGGAAGGCGATCAGCCGCCCGTCGAGGGTCGCATGCACGTCGGTCTCGAGGTAGCCGTAGCCCAGGGCCACCGCGTGCCGGAAGGCGTGCAGCGTGTTCTCCAGGCCGACCAGGTCGGGGTGGAGCGCCCCGCCGCGGTGCGCCATGGCGACCACACTGCCGGGCTGATCCAGCACGGCGTCCAGATAGACCCACCCCGTACGCGGCCTGAGCACCCGCCCGGGCACTCCATGCCCACCCGCTCCCGCCCCAGAGCTCACCCGAGCAGTAAACACCGCAAGAGCGACCGACGGACCCGGGGCGCGCGGCGAGTTGCCACGGCGCCCGAGGAGGGCGGGAGTACCGTCGGAGGCGTGGAGACGACCTGCCCGAAGTGCCAGGACACGATGACCGAGAGGTCCTACGCCGACGTCACGGTGCTGGGGTGCCCCGGCTGCGGCGGCGTCTTCCTCGACCGTGCCGAGCTCGGTGCCCTCGTCGAGGCCGAGAACGACTGGCACGCGCACCAGTCCGCCAACACCGCCGCGCTGCCTCGGATCACCGAGTCGATGACCGCCCCGCCGGCGGCGCCGAGGCGCAGCCGCGCCTTCGTGGAGGCGCTCTTCAAGGCCTGACGGATACCGCGCTCGGGCTGCTTCCACGGCCTGCGTCGCCGAGTTCGGCGGAGCAGGCTCAGAAGTCGCGGAAGGTCTCGATCCGAGCGCCGAGCTCGTTGAGCCGCTCGGCCAGGTCCTCGTAGCCGCGCTGGATGACGTAGACCGACCGCAGCACGGAGGTGCCCTTGGAGGCGAGCATCGCCAGCAGGATCACCACGGCGGGCCGCAGCGCCGGTGGGCAGACGATCTCCGCGCCGGACCAGCGGGTGGGGCCGTCGATCAGCACCCGGTGCGGGTCGAGCAAGGTGACCCTCCCGCCGAGCTTGTTGAGCTCGGTGAGGTAGATGGCGCGGTTCTCGTAGACCCAGTCGTGCAGCAGCGTCTGCCCCTCGG
>CAZTHV010000366.1:0-3354 GCA_964613165.1 uncultured Marmoricola sp. | reverse complement strand
GCTGGCACTGGTTCCGGCGGCCTGGTTCACCGTACGACGGGCGGTCGACGACGTCCCGGCACCGGCGACCTCCGCCTCGCCCTCCCCCACCCGTACCCCGATCCCGCCGGTCTCCTCCCCCTCCCCGACGCAGGCACCCACTCAGAGCGCAGCCCCGCTGGCCCGGATCGGCGAGGAGCCGCCCCGTCGGCTGGTGTCGGGCCAGGAAGCCGACCCGGTGCTGGACACCGGATTCGACAACGCCGTCGAGCCGGCCGGGGGCGTGCTGTCTGCCTCCTCGGACGACCAGGTCGCCCGCTGGCGATCCCGCGGCTCACCGGGAAGCCCCGGCTCCGACACCGTCGTCGTGGTCGGCCGGATGTCGGCAGGAGCCCCCTTCACCCGGCTCGGCGAGCTGGCGAAGGGCGCGACCGTCACCGTGCGCACCGACGAGGGCGAGCTCACCTACCGGGTGATGAGCACGAGCCGGAAGCCGGTCGACGGCCTGCTCGAGGATCCACTCCTGACCGCGAAGAAGCCCGGCTGCCTGGTCCTGGTCGGCAACGCCTACACCGCCTCCGGCGACCGGATGACCAGCGACCTGGTCGTGGTCGCCCAGCTGAGCGGGGCGAAGCGCTCCTAGCGCTGGACGGCGCCGAAGCGATCCGCCGCCACCGCCACGGCGGCGTCGCGCGCGGCGCCGGTCTCGGCGTCGGTGAGGGTGCGGTCGGGAGCCCGGAAGCGGAGCGCGAACGCCAGCGACTTCTTGCCCTCGTCCACCTGGTCGCCGGTGTAGACGTCGAAGAGCCGCACCGACTCGCACAGCTCGCCGGCGCCTTCGCGCAGCGCTGCGGCGATCTCCTCCGAGGGCAGCTCGGCGTCCACCAGCAGGGCGACGTCCTCCTTGGCCACCGGGAAGGTCGAGAAGGCCGGCGCCGGCGCGATCCGCGGCGCCGCCTCGATCAGGGCACCGAGGTCCACCTCGGCCGCCACCGAGCGAGCCGGCAGGCCGAAGCCGCGGCAGACCGCCGGGTGGAGCTCCCCGGCATGGCCGACCACGGTCTCGCCAAGGACGATCTCGGCGCACCGGCCGGGGTGCCAGGGGGCGCGCTCACCGGAGCGGACCTCGATCTCGACACCGAGGGCGGCAGCCACGTCGCGCACGGCCTGCACCGCGTCGGCCCAGGTCGCCGCGCGGCCCTCGCCCCACCAGCCGGCGATCTCGCGGTTGCCGGTCAGCGCCACGGCAAGGTGGAGCGGCTGGACCGGGACGGCGGCGTTGAGGGCCGCCCACCCCTCCACCGAGGGACGCCGGTCCACGCCGAGGATCGGAGCCCCCACGCCGGTGGGCAGCGTCACCACCGCCGCCTCGAAGACCGCGGCGTCGTCGAGACCGCGGCCCACGTTGCGGGCCAGCGTCTTGAGGACGCCGGGCAGCAACGTGGTGGTCATCAGCGGCTCTTCGGTGCGCAGTGGGTTGGCCAGCCGCAGGGCGGTACGCCGGGAGTCGTCGGCCGCCAGGCCGAGCAGGTCGAAGTCGGCCTCCCCGACGAACGGGAAGGTCAGCACCTCGACGTAGCCGGCACCGGCCAGCGTGCGGCCCACCCGACGACGCAGCCGCTGCGCGTCGGTGAGACCGCGACCCGGCGGGGCCGGCGGCAGCACCGAGGGCACCTGGTCGTAGCCGACCACCCGGGCGACCTCCTCGACCAGGTCGAACGGGTCGGTGAGGTCCGGCCGCCACGGCGGCACCACGGCGGTGAGCCGGTCGCCGGAGACCTCGACCGAGCAGCCGACCGCCTTCAGGTGGCCGGGCGTGGCCGAGGCGGGGATGTCGATGCCGGTGACCCGCGCGGGCAGGCTGGTCTCGATGTCGATGCTCGGCTGGCGCGGGGGCGTGCCGACCACGGTGACGCCGGGGTCGATCGTGCCCCCGCCGTACTCCACCAGCAGCTCGGCCACCCGGTCGGCCGCGGCCTCGCAGATCGTCGGGTCGACGCCGCGCTCGTTGCGCCGGCCGGCCTCGGAGGTGAGCTTGTGCCGGCGGCCGGTGCGGAACATCGAGACCGCGTCCCAGTGCGCCGCCTCGATCAGCACGTGCGTGGTGCTCTCCGACATCTCCGTGGTCTCGCCGCCCATGACCCCGCCGAGGCCGATGATCCCGGAGTCGTCGGTGACGACCAGGTCGTCGGTCGACAGTCCCCGGTCGGTGCCGTCCAGCGTGGTGAGCCGCTCACCCTCGACCGCGCGACGGATCCGCAGCGGACCGGTCAGCTTGTCGGCGTCGTAGCCGTGGATCGGGCGGCCCAGCTCGAACATCACGTAGTTGGTGACGTCCACCGCGAGCGAGATCGACCGCTGGCCGGCCTGCTCCAGCCGGCGGCGCATCCAGTCCGGCGTCGCAGCGGACGGGTCGAAGCCACTGACCGAGCGCGCCACGAAGACCGGGCAGCCGATCGGGTCGTCGACGACGACCGGGTAGCCCTGGTCGTCGGCGGCGGGCACCTTGCGGTCCGCCGGGTCGTGGTACGGCGCCCCGTAGGCGAGCGCGGCCTCCCGGGCGACCCCGCGCAGCGAGAGCGCGTAGGCCCGGTCGGGGTTGACCTCGAACTCGATGACGTCCTCGTCGAGACCGAGCAGCCCGAAGGCGTCCTCACCGGGCTCGCCGGCGTCCACGGGCAGCACGATGATGCCTTCGTGATCCTCGCCCAGACCCAGCTCACGGGCCGAGCAGATCATCCCCGCGGAGACGTGCCCGTAGGTCTTGCGCGCGGAGATCTCGAAGCTTCCGGGCAGCACGCCACCGGGCAGGACCACGACGACCAGGTCGCCGGGCGCGAAGTTGTGGGCGCCGCAGACGATGCCCTGGGGCTCGCCGGTGCCGTTGGCCTCACCCACGTCGACGGTGCACCAGTTGATGGTCTTGCCGTTCTTCTGCGGCTCGGGCTCCATGGTGAGTACGCGGCCGATCACCAGCGGGCCGGTGATGTCACCGCCGGCGGACTCCAGCGACTCCAGCTTGAGACCGAGCGCGGTGAGCCGGTCGGCGAGCTCCTCGGTCGACACGCCGTCCGGCAGGTCGACGTACTCGCGAATCCAGGAGACAGGGGCCAACACGTTCAGATCTCCGTTCCGAAGGCGCGGCTGAAGCGGACGTCGCCCTCGAAGAAGCTGCGCAGGTCCGAGACGCCGTGGCGGAACATCAGCGTCCGGTCGATGCCCATGCCGAAGGCGAAGCCGGTGTAGCGGTCGGCGTCGATGCCGCAGGCGGTGAGCACCCGAGGGTTGACCACGCCGCAGCCACCCCACTCGATCCAGCCCTCGCCGCGGCAGGTCCGGCAGGAGTCGGAGTCCACTCCGCGGCAGACGAAGCAG
>CAZTHV010000365.1:0-3372 GCA_964613165.1 uncultured Marmoricola sp. | reverse complement strand
GCCGGCCAGGTCGTAGCGGTACTGGATACCCTCCAGTTCGCTGATGCGGTTGCTCGGCCAGCTGTGCTGCGGGCCGATGGGGACGCCCTGGCCTTCGCCCAGCAGGTCGAAGTCGGGGTTGTCCAAGTTGGCGTGGGTCAGTTTTGCTCTCCAGCACCAGAAGCTCTTAAAATTCCACCATCTTGACAAAAAATCTTTACACTATTGTATATAAAAATAATTTTTTTCAGATTGAAAAGTAAAATATAAGGCACAAGGACAATGCAAGTCACCAGAAAAGTGCGCCAGTAAAGGTGGTCATCTGCAATAATATGTCTATTTGAAAATAGAAAATGCAGCTTAACTAGATAATCCAATACAAAATAAACAAGAGTGCAAATCAATGCGCCGCGATAGAATGAATGACTCATTGGGCCTATGAGCATAAATAGAAAAATCGAGACAACCAGATAACTGAATATATCCCACATAATCCTTGGAAGGTATCTATATTCAGAGCCACCACCATTTACAAAAATGGAAAACAGATCAACAAAAAACATTAGCGACTTATTGAGAAAATAGAACAATGCCACCGCCACAATGAAACAAATTATTTTTGATGATTTATTTGTAGTCATAAGATCTAACATCTAGACACTCGCAGTTATCAGGCAATTGATTCTTTGCAGGAGAGGGAACAGGCTCGCACTTATTCTGTATAATGTCTTTCCCGCTGCTTGTGTGGACCGGTCCATCTATACATGCCAAGTTCCAATTATCATACGGGCCTGCCTCAATATATATAGTGGATCCATCATCTTTTGTGCAAGTATATGCAGCGCAATAATTAGTATTGGTAGAGTTCACTCTTCCCCATGCGCCACCCAAGTCATCTATTAGGTCAAAAATTTTTTCCTTGGCGCTTTTGCTGGATTCATACAGTTCCTCAGGGGATTTGTTCTTCCCTTTCCCATAATCAATTTTAGGCTTTCTAATTCCCTGTCCTTTTTTTCCTGTGATCCCACGTAGCCCCAGCGGGTCCAGTTCTTGTACTGGATTTCTTGGATATATCGTCAGATTGGGTTCGCCACTGGCTAAACCAATTGGATCTTGGGTGATGTACTTGCCTAGCATGGGATCGCAATAGCGATAGCGGTTGTAGTACAGCCCGCTCTCCTCGTCCCGATACTGTCTCTGGAATCGAATCGGCTGATCGGCCTCACTCTGTTCGTGGTCGATGACCCTGTCGTTCGCCTGGCCCTGCTAGAGTGTTTTTCCTACTCCCCGTGAGCCTCAGCTCAGCAGCTGAAGTGGTCGCCGCCATGGGTGAGAGCGGAGCAGCAAAAAGAGAAGGTGTGGTGAAGAGCGTTGATAATAACATGGCTAATCTCATTACTTTGCCAGCTCTGCTCTAGAGAATATGTCACCTATGCTCTATTGCCACAAGTGAGCTTCTAGCAAGAAAGCGCTTATACCTCCAAAGCACGAGAAGGTAGACAAGATCAGTCGCAGTTATAGCAAGCATCCATATGTGCTTCTGTTGTTTGCTCAAGCCTGATTCATCATACCCAGAATACAAGCCAACTGTAGAAAACAAGCACGCAAGAGTCAGCACCGCGCCAGCAAAATCCAGAGGAAAAACATTCTTTCTCAAAGTCATAATGACGAGAATGGCTGATGCAACGCCTGCGAAAAGGTCAAATAGCTGAGCTGCGTTGGACTCAACGTATCGCCATAAGAGCGACACACCAATTAGAACATACATCGCAGACATGATTGTTCTGAATATCACTGGCATCTGCACGGCACTCTGAACATCTCCTTGTGAATTTATATATATCCCACACTATCTTCATTCTCTACCTTGGCACTCGGCTGGAATAGCCGTCGTAGAACCGCCAATGCAACGCCATGTCAGTCGTCCACCTTGCAATTCAGGGACCAGGATGATCACTTGTCCATCACTCCCGCCACGTAGAATGATCGTGCCGGTGCTGGTGATCTCGAATAGATCAGTGCCCGCTATAGATAGGGTTCCGCTATCCATTCCAATAGCCGCATCGTGGAGCGTCCGATTTCTCATGGCCGATTCCTCGATCATAGCTTGGACAGGTTTAACCTGTGCAAACCATGAGTTCGTTTCTGATCGTGCACGGTAATCAGAATAAAGCGGAGTCAACACGGCAGCGGCAAGCAAAAGCAGTAAAGCTCCTGCCATGCCTATAAAGAAGCACTTCATAGCTATCCTAACTCAACGCGGCCTAGGTGAGGGGCTCCGGCCCACAGCCAACATAGAAGTAGACATTCAACCTACAAACCCCAATGGGACCCTGAACCACATAGATCAGGCCAAGTCACAGATCAAGGAAATAGAACGCAGCGCCAAAGCATAAAATCAGCATGATGATGATTATATTGTTCCTTGAGCCCCTGAACACATACAGCTCGTCTTCTTTTGTATACCTCTCCAGATCAAATAACAAATTTTCAACACTGTAAGAAATAAAAACCAAAAACAGATAGCCAAAAAGTATCGCAATAGCTGATTTAAATCCAATTGACATGAATAAAAACAAGAAGAAAAATAACCCGACACCTCCTCCAAGCAAAGCCAGAGAACCTGAGCCATAGTGCCTTCTGAACATTCTGGTGCCGCAGCTATTACAGCGCGCAGGAAATGTTTTGCTCGCAAAGAAATCCTTTAAAACACCCACCTTAGAATTACAGCTCTTACATATTCTCGTGGTCATTCAACATCAACCCCCAAAGCGCCTTGCACCATTCCTGACATATTCGCAAGGTCACCTCCAGACTCCGAAGCCCGCAAAGCCCCTCCTGCAATTGCCATGAAATTCCCTCCCATCCCTACAATACCTGTAGTCCCGACAATAGCCGCAGTCATAGTCCTACCAATTATTTGCGACTGGATAACACTATCACTTAATACTAGCTGCGTCGCTAGTTGATTAGCTTGGTTAACTTGTCGTTCTACTTCTGGATCATTGTTGTAATCATAAAGAGCTCTTCCTATCCTCCTTGAGTTCTCGACATTTCTAGCGCATGTGGCTGAAAAGTCTTCGCAGACAGTGCTTGCTCCAGTAACGGCTGTTCGAATGACATCTTTGGGATGGCTAATTACTCCATTCCAAAATGCTTTAAATTGCGCCCATAGCCCAGTGTCTCGTTCTTGTGCAAGAGACTCCAACCCCAATGGATCAACCCATCCCGTAGGGCTATAGGGATAGACGTAACCGTTCAAACCTCCCATTAACCCAATCGGATCCTGAGTCACATACCTCCCCAACTCCGGTGCGTAGTACCGATAACGGTTGTAATACAGCCCACTCTCCTCGTCCCGATACTGTCCCTGGAATCTAATGGGCTGGTCGG
>CAZTHV010000364.1:0-3387 GCA_964613165.1 uncultured Marmoricola sp. | reverse complement strand
GCCGGTCCAAGCTCTACGGTGCCGGGCTGAACGTCCGAGACTGGATCCATGCCGACGATCACTCCGCCGCGGTCTGGACGATCCTCGACCGTGGCCGGATCGGGGAGACCTACCTGATCGGTGTCGACGGCGAGCGGAGCAACCTCGAGGTGGTGCGGGCGATCCTGCGTGCCTTCGGCCGCGACGAGGACGACTTCGAGCACGTCAACGATCGGGCCGGCCACGACCTGCGCTACGCGATCGACTCGACCAAGCTGCGCGAGGAGCTGGGCTGGACGCCGGCGTACGCCGACTTCGACGAGGGTCTGGCGCGCACCATCCGGTGGTACCGCGACCACGAGAGCTGGTGGCGCCCGCACAAGGACTCCGTCGAGGCGGCCTACGCCGCGCAGGGTCAGTGAGCCCGATGACCGACGGCATCACCGTGGAGCAGAGCCCGATCCCGGGCATGGTCGTGCTGCGCGTGCCCGTCCACGCGGACAGCCGTGGCTGGCTCAAGGAGAACTGGCAGCGCGAGAAGATGGTCGCGGCCGGCCTGCCGGACTTCGGGCCGGTGCAGAACAACATCTCCTACAACGCCCGCAGAGGTGTCACCCGCGGCATCCACGCCGAGCCCTGGGACAAGCTGGTCGCGGTCGCCCACGGCCGGGTCTTCGGCGCCTGGGTCGACCTGCGCCGCGGCTCCTTCGGTACGACGTACTGGCTGGAGCTGGACCCGTCGGTGGTCGTCTTCGTCCCGCGCGGCGTGGCCAACTCCTATCAGGCCCTCGAGGACCACGCGACCTTCTCCTATCTGGTCAACGCACACTGGCGGCCCGGCGTGACCTATCCCGCCGTCCACCCGGCCGATCCCGACGCGGCCATCCCCTGGCCGATCCCGCTCGGCGAGGCGGAGGTCTCCGACAAGGACCAGAGCAACCCACTGCTGGCCGACATCATCCCGATCGAGCCGCTCAAGACGCTGATCCTCGGCTGCCACGGCCAGCTCGGCCGCGCGCTGCGGGAGGCCTACCCCGAGGCCGACGCGGTCGACATCGGCGAGCTCGACCTGACCGACCCGGCCCAGGTCGCCGCCTGGCCGTGGCACGAGTATGAGCTGCTGCTCAACGCGGCCGCCTATACCGGCGTCGACGCGGCCGAGACCACCGAAGGCCGGCGGATCGCCTGGGCGGCCAACGCGGCCGCCCCCGCCACGCTCGCCCGGATCGCCACCGAGCACCGGCTCACCCTGGTGCACTACTCCAGCGACTACGTCTACGACGGCACGGCCGCTCTGCACCCCGAGGACGAGCCACTGGCTCCGCTCGGGGTCTATGCCCAGACCAAGGCGGCCGGCGACCTCGCCGTCGGCACCACGCCGCGGCACTATGTCCTACGCACGTCCTGGGTGGTCGGCGACGGCCCGAACTTCGTCCGCACGATGCGCCGGCTCGCCCTGGACGGCGCCAGTCCGGCCGTGGTGGACGATCAGGTGGGCCGGCTCACCTTCACCGACGAGCTGGCCCGTGCCACCCGGCATCTGGTCGACACCGGCGCGGCGTACGGCGTCTATCACCTCAGCAACGGGGGCGACCCGGCCAGCTGGGCCGGGTGGGCCGCCGAGATCTTCGTGCGCAGCGGCCGCTCCGCGGACGACATCGTCCCGACCACGACCGCCGAGTGGGCGGCCGGCAGGTCGGGCATCTCCCCCCGCCCACTGAACAGCACCCTGGACCTGGCCAAGATCGAGGCGACCGGCTTCGTCCCGACGGACGCGCGCGAGGCGCTGACGAAGCACCTGGAGCGCCAGGCCGACTGACCTCGCGTGGACCGACGATCGCACTGGACGCTAGTCCCAGACGGCGAAGTCGCAGTGCTCCCGCAGGCTGCGATCCTTGGTGACCAGCCTGGCCCCCGCGGTGGCGGCGTGCGCGGCGATGACGCGGTCGAACGGGTCGCGAGTGAAGGAGTACACCGGCGTGGCTGCCAGGCGGACCGCAGCGGCGAAGCTCTCCTCGGCGCCGACCACACCCAACACGCGGCGCAACTCGGCGACCGCGAGCGCGGGGTCGCGCGCGAACCGACCGAGCTCGAAGAGGTAGGCGAGCTCCAACTCCACCATCGGCGAGACCGCGACCGGACCGGCCTCGATCAGCGAGCGAGCCGTCGCGCCCAGACGATCGTGGTCTGGCAGCGTGAGCCAGACCACGACGTGGGTGTCGAGGTGGATCACGGGTTCAACGCCCGGTCCGGATCCCATTCGTACGGAGTGGGGTCGACCAGATCCTCCGGATCACCGAGCACCAGCTCGATGCTCGACTGGATCAGATCCAGCCTCGACCGGACCTCGTCGGGCACGATCCGAAGCGTGCGGCCGCGACGCCGGATCTCCAGCGGCTCACCCGTCTCCAGGACGTGATCCAGAAGCCGGTACACGTCCTGGCGGAGCTGTGAAGCGGTCACCGCGGACATGCACTCATCCTAACACGTACGTAGTGCCTCATACGAACGTACGACTCCCCGCCCTCACCTCAGGCGATGTCACCGTCGACACGAGCTCCATCCGGACCGAACCCTGGCGCCGCCTTCAGAGCCATCGGGATCACCGCCGATGCGCGCCCGCGGCAGCGGCGGGCATAGGCACGCCCGGCCACGCCCGAAACCAGAACGTGTTCCATCAAAATGGGACGATGCGGGGACCGCGCCCAGCACTGGTTACCATGGCCGCTGCCCTACCCGCCGAGACCGTCCCGGCTCGACAGCCTGAGAAAGCGCCAGAGAGGCAGCCCGGAGAGGCAGCCCAGAGAGGCCATCGTGATCCAGACCCATGCCGACTACCAGCTGAGCCAGCTCGACCAGCTCGAGGCGGAGTCGATCCACATCTTCCGTGAGGTCGCCGCGGAGTTCGAGAAGCCGGTGCTGATGTTCTCCGGCGGCAAGGACTCCATCGTGATGCTGCGGCTGGCCGAGAAGGCCTTCTACCCGGCGCGGATCCCCTTCCCGGTGCTCCAGGTCGACACCGGCTTCGACTTCCCCGAGGTGCTGTCCACCCGCGACAAGTGGGTCGCGCGGCTCGGCGTACGCCTGGTCGTGGCCAGCGTGGAGCAGGCCATCAAGGACGGCATCGTCATCGACGACGGCAAGACCAGCCGCAATCGGCTGCAGATCGGCACGCTGCTCAATGCGATCGAGTCCGAGGGCTTCACCGCGGCGTTCGGCGGCGGCCGCCGCGACGAGGAGAAGGCGCGCGCCAAGGAGCGGGTCTACTCCCACCGCGACGAGTTCGGGCAATGGGATCCGAAGATGCAGCGCCCCGAGCTGTGGAGCCTCTACAACGGCCGGATCCATCCCGGGGAGCACATGCGGATCTTCCCGCTGTCGAACTGGACCGAGCTGTCGATCTGGGAG
>CAZTHV010000363.1:1522-3416 GCA_964613165.1 uncultured Marmoricola sp. | reverse complement strand
ATCGCGAACATGCTGATCTTCCACAAGCTCACCGACCTCGACAACGTCGGCGACCAAGGAACCGCCATGCGGGCGCTGGCCGGATCGCTGCTCGCGAACGCGGAGACGAGGATCATCTACCGGCAGGAATCCGACCAGCTCGGGACCACCGCCACCACCCTCGGCCTGACCGGGACCGAACAGGGCCTGCTCCCGGGTTTGGGCACTGGGCAGGGACTGTGGCGGATCAAGGACAGGGCCTTCGTCATTCAGCACCAGCTCCACCCCGCCGAACTGACGGCGTTCGACACGACGAGCCGCATGATCGGGGTCCACAAATGAGCCGCCCGCGCCCTCGGTACCGGCGCACTCCTCAAGCTACCGAACAGGCCGTCCAGGCGCCAGGGGATCTTCCGCCGGTGCTGCCGCGTGTGGTCGTGACCGTCGACGAACGAGACCGACTGACCGTGGTCCTCGATGGCGCGCCGGTGACCGGGGCGCCGATCGGTCGGCATGCGCTGGGAGGGGTGCTCGATGAGATCCTCCGCGCCCGGCGCGTCCCGGTCCGGGTCGAGGTGATCGAGCACGACGGCGCCACTTACACCGACCTCCTCACCCCGCAGCCCCCAGTTCCCGAGCCACCGTCCTCGCAAGAACCCGCCCCGACCGAACAGTCCCGGGAGGAGACGGCGCGGCATGTCGCCCCGGTCCTCGTGGAGGTCGCCGGGGACGGGTTCGTTCCTGGTGAGGATGTGGCCGTCGCGGTGATCATCCGGCACACCTCCGCCGCCCACACTGGCCACGCCCGGCACCTGCTGGAGGAGCGTGAGCTGGGCGGGAACGGTGAGGTGCTGCTGTTCGGACGGATCTCCGGCACCACGACCGTCATCGGTGGCCTGTCGTGAATCCGCACCAGCCCTCCCAAGCCCTGGCCAACGTGGGCCTGGCTGCCCTCGCGGGTTTCGCTCTGTTCGCGGGGCTGCTCCGCATCACCGGCAGCATCGCCGCATTCCTCACCGGCCGCCCGCGACCCACCGGCGGCCCCGCCACCGGCCTCGGCGTCCTCGGATCGCCGCTGGAACCCGGTACGCCGCTCGGAAGCCCGGGGCTGAACCCGGTCGCGTACTGGGGTGTCCTGCTGTTCCTCCTGCTGCTGCTCGGTGTCGCGGTGGTGTGGACATGGCGGCTGCTCGCCCGGGCACGCGAGGCCAGGAAGGCCGATCCGCGGCTGCTGGCCGGGATCGCCTCCGCCTCCGAAGTCGTCAAGGTCGCTTCCGGGAAGGCGCTCGTGCAGCGCGCCTCGACCTACCGGCCGTCGCTACAGAAGCCGAGGCCGCAGGACGTGGGCTACCTCCTCGGCCGGTCGAAGGGAAAGGAGGTCTGGGCGACGGTCGAGGACTCGATCCTGCTGATCGGCCCTCCCCGCTCCGGGAAGGGTCTGCACATCGTCATCAACGCCATCCTGGACGCCCCAGGCGCGGTGATCACCACATCCACTCGCCCTGACAACCTCACCGCCACCATGAAGGCCCGCGAACGCGTCGGCCCCGTGGCGGTCTTCGACCCGCAACACCTCGCCGAAGGACTCCCCGCCGGAATGCGGTGGTCCCCCGTCCGCGGCTGCGAGGACCCGCTGACCGCGATGATCCGCGCCACGGGACTAGCGACCTCGACCAGCTTCGGGTCCGTGTCCGGCGGGGACTTCTGGCAGGGCAAGACCGCCGCCGCTATTCAAGGGCTCCTGCACGCCGCCGCGCTCGACGGCCGCGACGCCGCCACCCTCTACCAGTGGGCGCTGAACCCGACCGCCGCCGGCGACGCCGTACGCGTCCTGCAGTCGAACAGTGGCGCGGCGCCGGGGTGGGCAGAGTCGCTGGACGCGATGATCCAGTCCGACCCGAAGACCCGCGACTCG
>CAZTHV010000363.1:0-1512 GCA_964613165.1 uncultured Marmoricola sp. | reverse complement strand
CCGCCGATGCTGCTCGCCCTGGACGAGATCGGGAACCTCGCCCCACTCCCGTCACTTCCCACGCTGATGGCCGAGGGAGGCGGCACCGGGATCACCACCCTGCCGGTGCTGCAGTCGCTGGCACAGGCACGGGAGAAATGGGGCGAGAACAACGCAGGCGCCATCTGGGACGCGTCCATCGTGAAGATCATCCTCGGCGGCGCCTCCAACTCCCGCGACCTTCAGGACCTGTCCTCGCTGATCGGTGAACGCGACGAACTCACCGACTCCGTCACCATCGGCGAGCAGGGCCACCGGTCCGCGCAACGCTCCATCCGCCGGGTACCGGTCATGCCCCCGGATGTCCTGCGCACCATGCCGTTCGGCACCGGCGTCGTCATGCTCCGCACCGCCCGCCCCATCGTCACCGACATGCGCGCCTGGCCCCAGCGCCCCGACGCGGCACAGCTCCAGGCCGACCGCAAGACAGTCGAGGCGCACCTGCACCGGACCTGACACCCCCTGTTGACGTGATCGGGGTGGTGGCTCCCCACCTGTCTGGTGGCCCACCGCATCCGGCCATGGGCCACCACACATGTTCGTTGCAATCAGGGAGGCCGTCATGGCAATCAAGACCTCACAGGCGATCAACGGGTTCATCTCCGCCGACCCGCGCCTCACCTACTCCGAATCCGGGCAGGCACGGTTCTACGCCCGCGTCGGCATCAACCACTTCGAGCCCCAGGACGACGGCTCCTTCCGCAAGCTCGACCCGACCTACCACGACCTGATCCAGTTCGGGAAGTCCGCCGAACGCTCGGCGGAGCAGTTCGTCAAGGGCGACGACTTCATCGCCCAGGGCTACGTCCGCGAGTACACCCGCGACGTCAACGGCACCGAGCGCACCGACGAGCAGTTCGTCGCCAAGCGGATCGGCCACGACCCGAACACCACCACCTACACCGTCGACCGACGCCCCGCCGCCGAACGCCAGGCCGAACGCGAGGCGGAGCGGCAGCTCGAGCGTGAGGAGCCCGACCGAGCCACCCAGCTCGGAGGTGCCGCCCCGGTAGCCCGGAATGCGCAACCCGCCGCCGAAGCGCTCACGCGCTGAAGGACACGGTGCTCATGGCGCGTGGGCGGCACGCCACTGGAGCGCCTCCCCGCTAACCGCTACTCGACCGCGATGGGCGTGGCGATACGGACCTCGTTAGCGATAGGCGTGTAGAGGTCGATGCCGGTACGCGGGGTGCGGAGCGACACCAGCAGCGCGTAGCGCACCGGCAGGGAGGTGCGGTCGGAGCGTCCGTTGTTCTTCCACCAACCACCAACTGGATAGACCGCCAGGGAGCCGGACGCGGCCAGCTCGTGCCCGCTGCCGGTCCATTCGTCCTGATGAAGGGAGCCGACGTTGCGCTGGTTGGGACCGACAAACCAGCGGTCAGAAGCTGAGATACTCCGACCAGCGCCTTCCTCGTCACGCTGCGCATCACGGTTGACGCGCTGGACGAACTCACGTCGAGTCTCCAACGG
>CAZTHV010000362.1:1698-3419 GCA_964613165.1 uncultured Marmoricola sp. | reverse complement strand
AAGTCACCGAGGACGACGACGCCGATCTCGCGAGTGTCGAGGTTCAGCGCGATGCCCAGCGTGCCGTCCTCGAACTCCAGCAGCTCGTTGGCCATGCACGAGGGCAGCCCGGCGACGCGCGCGATGCCGTCCGCGGCCTCGGCCACGGTGCCGACCTCCTCCTTGCTGGCGGCCTCCGGCTTGTAGTCAGCCACGAAGCGCTGCAGCGCGTCCCGGATCTCCTCCGGGCGAATCGAAAGCTCCGTCATGTCCTGGTCCCTGCTCTCCTGATACTTCTTCGAAAGATTCTGATTGTCTGCCGGTCAGCCCGCGAGTCGCCGGCGAGCGTCGTCGATCCGCGCCGAGACGCTGCCTTCGATGACGTCATCGCCGATCTCGACCCGCATGCCGCCGATGAGGCCGGGGGCGACCACCACGTTGAGGTGGACCGGCCGGCCGTACTGCTCGGTGAGCACCGCGGTGAGCCGCGCCCGGTCCTGCTGGCCGAGGTCACGGGCGACCCGGACCGTGGCGACGCTCTCGCCGTAGACTCCGGCGGCGATCCGCTGGTACTCCGCCAGCGCCACGTTGACCGTCCGGTGGCTGCCGTTCAGGGCCAACACGGTGAGGCTCACCGTGGCCGGGAGCGCCTTGCCCTCGAGCAACGCACGCACCAGCGCGGTCTTGTCCGCGACCGAGCGGGCCGGGTCGGACAGCGCGCTGCGCAGGCCGTCGTCGCCGGCGATCAGCTCGCCGACCGCGAACAGCTCGTCGGCGAGCCGGTCCGCCTCCGCGGAGACCGAGCGCACGATCGCGACGACGCCGAGGTACTCCAGCGTGTCGGCCAGATCGCGGGTGGCCACCCAGCGACGACCGACCGCGTCCACGACGACGTCCAGCGATCCCGCGGCGACCTGGTCTCCGAGGATGGCGCGGAACAGCGTCGCCTTTGCGCCCGCCTCGGTGGTCGGGTCGGCGGCGACCCGTCGCAGTCCGGGCTCGGAGCGAAGCAGCGCAGCGACGCCGACCAGGTCGTCACCGAGCCGGGCGAGCTCGGCAGCGTCGACCGCCTCGACCCGGTCGCGCAGCGCGGCCCGGGCCTCGGCGGAGGCGCCCCGAAGAGCAGCACCGCCGATCATCAGCTCGCCCCGGGAGCAGCGGCCTCGTTGGCCTCCAGGTCGGCGAGGAACCGGTCGACCACGCGTGCGGAGCGCTCGTCGTCGTCCAGACTCTCCCCGACGATGCGGCCGGCGAGCGCAGTGGCCAGGGTGCCGACCTCGGCACGCAGCGAGGTGACCGCCTGCTGACGCTCGGCGTCGATCTGCGCCTTGCCGTGCTCGACGATCCGCGCCGACTCGGTCTGCGCCTGCTCACGCATCTCGGCGATGATCTGGGCACCCTGCTCGCGCGCCTCCTCGCGGATGCGCGCCGCCTCGTGGCGGGCGTCCGCGAGGCGCTGCTCCAGCTCGGCCAGCGTGGCGTCGGCCTCGGCCTGCTTGGTCTCCGCGGCCGCGAGGCCGCCCTCGATGGCGGTGGTCCGCTCCGCGAAGGTCTTCTCGAAGTTCGGAACCACCCACTTCTTCACCGCGAAGAAGAGGAGCCCGAACACGACGAGCGCGAGCAGGAATTCGACCCACACGAAGGCCAGGGGCCCGTGCGACTCGTGCTCGGCGGCCTCAGCGGCCAGGGTGATCAGATACATCGTTGGTCCTTCGTCAGTACTGCATCAGCTATCGGTCAGC
>CAZTHV010000362.1:0-1688 GCA_964613165.1 uncultured Marmoricola sp. | reverse complement strand
GGACTTGCCGACGAGGTAGCCGATGCCGATGCCCGGGCCGATGGCCGCGAGGCCGTAGCCGATCATGTTGAGGTTGCCGTCCACGGCTTTTCCTTTCGGTTGGTGCTACTTCGGTTGTGGTGTTGCAGTTGGAGCAGCGGATCCGGGGACCGGGCCCACCTGGAGATCAGTGCTCGTCGGCCAGGGCGCCCTGGATGTACATGGCGTTCAGGAGGACGAAGACGTAGGCCTGCAGGAACTGCACCAGCAGCTCCAGGAAGGAGATCGCGATCGCCAGCACCCAGGCCAGTGGGCCGGCGACGTACCCGATGCCGCCGTTCTCGAGCAGGTAGAGACCGCCGGTCGCGAAGAGCATCAGCAGCAGGTGCCCGGCGAACATGTTGCAGAACAGACGCAGCGCCAGCGTGACCGGGCGGACGATGATGTTGGAGAAGAACTCCAGCGGCACCAGCAGCGGGTACATCACCCAGCTGACACCCGAGGGCACACACTGCAGCTTCAGGTAGCCGACGAAGCCGTGCTTGTGGATGCCCACCCCGTTGTAGATCAACCAGCTCAGCGCCGCCAGCGCGTACGACATCGAGGCGCGCGAGAACGTCGGGAACTGGATCGCCGGCATCGCGGCGAAGACGTTGTTGACCAGGATGAAGAAGAAGAGCGCGAAGAGGTACGGCACGAACCGCATGAAGTCGTGGCTGCCGATGATGTCGCGGGCCACGGAGTTGCGCACCATGTTGTAGGCGCCCTCGCCCGCGAACTGCAGGCGATCGGGAACCATGGCGCGCTTGCGGGAGGCCATGTAGAAGAAGCCGAAGACCACCACGCCGGCCAGCAGGAGCTGGACCATCGGCTTGGTGACGGCCACGTCGCCGAGGTTGAAGAAGCCGGGCAGGTCGAAATTGCCAGGACCCGGGGCCTGGAACTCCTCGCCCGGAATCAGGCCCGGTACGACGATCCCTGCTGCACTCACCTCTGTACTCCTACTTCCCTACGTCCTTCGAATCCCGACCGGGCCCGCGATCCGGCTTGGTACGCGTGATCGCGTCGAACCGCTTGACCGTCAGGTAGATCGCCAACACCGCTCCGAACAGAATGCCGACGACCACCAGGAACCGGGTCCCCAGCCAGTAGTCGGCCAGCCATCCCAGCCCGCCGTACAGCCCCACCCCGGCGACGAGGTACCCGACCGCATGCCAAGGGTCGCCCTTGGAACGATCGGGGTTGGGATGCGCAGGTTCCGGCTCGGACATCGCGCACCGGACAATAGCAGCGAGAGAGATCCATCAGACACTCGCCTCTGTGCCGTGGACGCCCTGGACACGCGGGCCCGGCAGCGGAGCGAGCGGGAGCCGCACGGTGGCCAGCAGGACGCCGCCCATCCAGGCGAACGTCGCCGCGATCAGCCCGGCCACGAGCCACCCCGCGGCGATCTCCTCGCCCACGGAGCTCGCCGGCACCCGCGCCGCGAGCAGCGCCAGCAGCACGAGCTGCAGCACATAGGTCAGCAGCGCGACCAGGAGCGAGGCGCCCGGCATGATCCTGGCGACGACACCGACGACGAGCATGCCGGCGACGAGGACGGCCAGCACCACGCCGGCGCCGGCCAGCGCCGAGAGCGCCTCCCGCGACCCGGCCGCGAGAGCGGCGACGAGGAACGTCGCGACCGCGGCGGCCAGCACCCAGAGCAC
>CAZTHV010000361.1:0-3421 GCA_964613165.1 uncultured Marmoricola sp. | reverse complement strand
GGCGATCGCGAGCTGGCTTCCGGGCAGCTCCTCCCCCAGAACCCGCCGGGCGCCATAGCTCACGAACTCCTCGTACGACGGTCCGGGCGGTTGGCCGAACAGCGTCACCAGCGAATCCGGATCGCAGCCCGCGGCGGTCGCACCCGGCGTCGGATTCACGTACCCGCACGGGTCGCGGTTCCATTCGAGCCACTCGGCATAGGCGCCGTTCGCCAGCCGCGAGCGGAGCGCGGCGACCGTCTGTTGCAACCAGGTGTAGACGGTCGCCTCGTCCGCGGTGCGGTCGGCGGGCCGCTCCTGGGCGATCCGCAGCACTTCGAGGTACATGGCGCCGAGCGCCTCCTGGCGGCCCCAGCGCAGGATGCGGTGCCGCTGCTCGGTGGAGTACTCGATGCCCCACTGCTCCTCGCTGAGCTCCTCCAGCACGCGCTCCTGGGTACGGCACAGCGCCTGGTTCGCCAGGCCGGTCGGATCCGTGAGGAGCAGATAGCGATCCGGGCCGGTGCAGACGCCCTCGTCGGCGGCGACCGCCGGGGAGGCGAGATGCACGCCCGCGACCAGGAGGGCGACTGTCGCCAGGAGCGCGGTGAGTCGGCCGGACAGCGATCGGTGCGGAGCGATCATGTCCGAAGATTAATACATACATGAATGTATTTGAACCACTGCTAGCGTCGTCCCATGCGTCAGTCCGCCCCGAGCCCCGAGCCGACGCCGGGACCGGAGCCGGCGGCGTACCCCGAGAACAAGTTCGCGCGCAAGCGGGCCGCCACCCGCGCGGAGTTGCTCCGCCTCGGCCTCGAGCGGTTCCCCCGCAAGGGATACTCCGGCACCACGATCGACGACATCGTCCGCGGCAGCGGGCTCACCCGCGGGGCGTTCTACTTCCACTTCGCGGGCAAGGAGGAGTTCTTCCTCCAGCTCCTGCGCGCCCGGGCCGACCTCCGCGACGAGTGGTGGGCCGTCGCGCGCGACCCGCGGCACGGCGACACCCGCGCCGCCATCGCGGCCACCCTCGCTCATCTCGACGGGCTCGACGACGGCGGCGCCTGGCTGATCCTCATCACCGACTTCTTCCAGACCGCCCGCGGCAAGGAGGAGCACACCGAGCCGCTGCGCCAGCTCTACCGGCAATGGATCAGCGAGCTCGCGAGCTTCATCCGAGAGCTGCAGGCGCGCGGGCTCGCTCGGGTCGACCTCTCCCCCGAGACCCTCGGCGCCGAGATCTTCGCCACGGCCGAGGGGCACACCATCCACGAGGCGCTCTACGGCACCCCCGGCGACGGGCTGATCGACTCCCTGACCCGCATCGTCCAGCCCTGAGGAGGGCGACCGGCGCTCTCCGACGCCGTGCGGGGGCGACTCGGGCCAGCTGGACCGGTCCACTTTCCTCAAAGTGGTCGGCGACAGCGACGGCCCCGCGCGCTGAGATAGTCCAGGACCACTCTGCAGCAGAACGACGGGGATGCACTGTGCCCGGTCCATGCCAGACCACCTTCGACGGGCCATGGTCCTGACGGAGCCGGTGGTTGCACCGCAAGTTGACGTTGATCGCCGGACACCAAGGAGAAGGCAGTGACAAAGGCTCACGATGCGGCGATCGCGCACCAGTGGATGGCCCTACGGGACTGGATGGACATGCCGGACGTGGCTGCTGCCTTCGACGCTCCTTCTGTTCTCGATGGCTGGACGGTTCGTGACCTGATCGCACATCTTGGACGCTCCTTCGCCACCATGGAGAGTCTCGAGGAGGCCACCGACCTCGCCCCGCAATCTCTCCTGGAGTACGTGTCAAGCTATGCCGGCGCCGCCTCGGAAATCGCCGATGGGACTCGAGAGCTCGCCGGACGTCTAGGAGACGATCTTCTTTCCGGCATCGACCGACTCGCAGAGGCAGGACTAGGGGCGCTCACCGTCGTGGATTCGCCGGTGGTGATCGGACCACGCGGCCCGATCGAGCGCGACGACTTCGTCGTCACCCGACTACTCGAGCTTGTGGTGCACGCCGATGACTTGGCCAGGTCACTCCCCCACGTCGATGGCCCACCGATCCTGGAGAACGCGCTGTCGACCGTCATCGAGGCACTCGGCCGCGCCTACCGTGAGCGCACCAGTACCGACCCGCATCTGCTACGCCCGCTCGATTGGCTGCGTGAGGCCACCGGCCGTCATCAGTCAGATGATCCAGCGCTGCCACTTCTTTGACTTGGTGCACGCACGCCGTCTTCAGCGACCTGACGGTCGCCTTCAGCTGGCGCGAGCGGCGTGGAGATAGCCCATGCTGCTCAAGTGGCACCCGACCATTCGATGGGAGCAGAGACCGCGGCGAGGAGGCCGGGTCGATGAACGTCTTCTTCGTCATGGACGGCGCGGTGGTCACTCCACCAGCCCAGTGACCTATTGACTGGGTCCCAAGAGCAGTGAGGAGGGTCCGAATGTGGCGTCATGCCCGTTGCGGATGACCATCTCGTCGAGGATCTCCTGTCCAAGCGGCCACTCTCCCAGCAGGCTGGCGTCGTTGATATGTCCAGCAGCGTCCACTTGACGAAGCTCAGCGCCAGCCCTCGATGCCACCCGTGCGGCGTACTCGAGCGTTCCGTAAGGATCATCGGACTCGCGACGACCACGCTCGGCACCCCCAGCCTGGCCACCGCGCCATCGGCGAACGAGCGCGCGTCGGCTGGAAGCTCCGGTCCGGCCGGGTCTGGCACTGCGACCAACAAGACGCCCGCGACGTGGTCTCGTGGAATCCATCCGGCCGCCCACTGAAGCGCCGCCAAGCAGCCGAGACTGCGCGCCACGATGACGGGTAGCGCTCGATCTCGGGGGTCACCGGGCGGTCTCTCTTTCATCCGTCTCGGGCTCCAACTGTGGCGACACCTCGATGTCAGCCACCTCGGCAAGGCGGCGACGCACGGCTTCCACGGCAGCAGCTGCCTTATGAGGTTGGGTCGAGCCGATGTCTCCCGTCGCTGTCAGGTGCTCTTGGCCGCACGGACAGGTCCAGCGCACGACGATGACCCCGGGTTCGAGATTGAGCAGTGCGAGGATGTCGGAATAGCCGATCAAAGTCCGACCGTGGTGAGGACAGTCTCCGACCATCATGTCGACGGCACTCCCTTCAAGACGATCGCGGGCAGGGGCATCCCAATCGGGTTGCGAGCCGGAACGAGCTCAATCGCGAGGATTGGCTCGACAAGCGAGGTGAGCAGCTCAGCTACGCGAGCCGTCCTGGCGCGGCCCAATGCGTCCCAAGGCGAGGCTGCGGTCTCGTCGGTACGTGCCTCAAGCTCAACCTGGGCGTTCTGACCAGCCGTGCTGAGATCGTCCTCGGGGCACGACGCGACGAGGCGATCGACGCGGCTCACCCCGCAGGCGCGATCCATTGGAGCACTCACCCAACCCGTGGTCTTGGCGTCCGCAG
>CAZTHV010000360.1:0-3441 GCA_964613165.1 uncultured Marmoricola sp. | reverse complement strand
CTGCCACACGAGCACCTGGCCGTCGCACTCGTTGCCGGCGCCGATGCCGATCGTCGGGATGCGCAGCTCGCGGGTGACCTGCGCGGCGACGTCGCCGGGCACCATCTCCATGACGACCGCGAAGGCCCCTGCTGCCTCGATGGCCTTGGCGTCGGCGAGGATCCGCTGGGCGGCCTCACCACGCCCCTGGACGCGGTAGCCGCCGAGCGCGTGCTCGCTCTGCGGGGTGAAGCCGATGCGCGCCATGACCGGGATGCCGCCGTGGGTGAGCAGCTCGATCTGGCCGGCCATCTCCCGGCCGCCCTCCAGCTTCACGCAGTGCGCGCCGCCCTCCTTCATGAAGCGCACGGCCGTGTCGTAGGCCTGCTCGGGACTGCGCTGGTAGGAGCCGAACGGCAGGTCGCCGACCACGAGTGCGCGCTTGACCGAGCGGGAGACCGCACGGGTCAGCGGGATCAGCTCGTCGACGGTCACCGGCAGGGAGGTCTCGTTGCCGTAGACGTTGTTCGACGCGCTGTCGCCGACCAGCAGCACCTCGATGCCGGCCTCGTCGAACGTGGCCGCGGTGTACATGTCGTAGGAGGTGAGCATGGCGAACCGCTCGCCGCGCTCCTTCATCTCGCGCAGGTGGTGGGTGCGGATCCGCTTCACCGGCGCGGGTGCCGCCGCCTGAGTCGGTCCCTGGGCCGCTCCCTGGCCGTACGGCGCAGTCTCTTCGCTCATGATCGAGCCCTTCTCGTCATCTCGAGGCTCCCCGATGGAGTCCCCGGACCGATGTCCACGCTAGCCCCGATCCGGCTGGCGAGCGCCTGTGTCGCTGGTCACGCGAGCCGGTCGAAGGGCGCGGCGTAGTGGAAGGGGCCGCGCGGGTGATCGGCCAGCGCCAGGGCCTGGAAGTAGTCGCCCCAGACGGGGTCGGGCGCGGCGACGCCCAGCGTGGCCGCGGGACGGAAGCCGAAACGGCCGTAGTACGCCGGGTCGCCGAGCAGCGCTACGAGAGACTCGCCGGCGTCGCGCGCCGCGTCGAGCACGGCGCGCATCAGGGCCGTGCCGATCCCGTGCCGCTGGTACGCCGGGAGCACGCCGAGCGGCCCGAGCCCGAGGGCCGGCCGGTCCCCGACGTGCCCGCGGGTGCAGACGATGTGGCCGACGATCTCGCCGTCCCGCTCGGCCACCAGGGACAGCTCGGGAATCCAGCCGGGGTCGGCGCGGAGCCAGGTCACCAGCGTCGCCTCGCCGGGAGCGCCGTCGGGCTCGACGCTCGGCGCCCGGTGCTCGGCGTCCGCGAAGGCGGCTGCGACGACGGCGCGGATCGCCGGCTCGTCGCCGGGCCGCTCGGCACGGATGCGCGGGCCGGTGCCAGGGCCGGTAGAGGCGCGGGTGACGGTGGCGACCTCGACGCGGTAGTCGGCATACCAGACGGCCCTGCCGCGCTCCTGGGCGATCAGGTGCTCGCCGACCTGCTTCCACGCGGCGGCCGCTGCCTCGTCGAGCCAGTAGGACAGGGTGATCCCACGGGCGCCGTCCCGGACCGACTCGATGCCCAGGTAGCCCGGCTGCTCGGCGGCCAGTGCCTGCATCCGCGCCGCCGTGGCGGCGTAGCCCTGATCGCCCTCGGTGCGGGTGCTGGTGAAGATCACGACGGTGTACGGCGGGGTGAGCACGCTCCCATCCTCGCTGATGCGATGCCTCACGTCCTGCGGGTGAATCTGACTTTGCCGTGGAGGGTGTCGGTCATCTCATACCGGGCGTCGTGGGCGAGGGTGTGGTGGCGGGGGCAGAGCATGATCCCGGTCGCCACGTCGGTCTTGCCGCCTCGGCTCCAAGGGTTGCGGTGGTGGACGTGGCTCATGCCTGGTGGCCAGTCGCAGTGGGCTTCGGCGCAGCCGCGGTCGCGGAGTCCGATGGCGATGCGTTGGGGCTCGGTGTGGAACCTGGTCTTGCGGCCCAGGTCCAGGGGCTGGGACCTGGTGCCGAGGACGGCGGGGATGATCCCTGCCTGACACGCCAGCGTCCGCGCGGCGGATGGGCTGATGCGTTCTCCGGTGTCGAGCAGTCCGGCGGCCTCGAGCTGTCCGGTGAGGGTCTCCTGGGTGAGGGTGACCACCACCGTGGCGGGCACACCTCCGGCGCGCGGCATCCCGTCACCGGCCACAGGCCGGCTGGTGATGTACTCGCAGAACGCCTCACCCAGCCGCAGGGGGCGGGCGACGGTGCCGATCACCTCGGCGCCGGGCTCATCGATGGGCCGGTCGAGGGGCTGGGTGTTGCGGTGGCGAGGTGCGGCCAGGGCGTCGAGGTGCTTCTTGAGCATCACCCCGGCCAGCTCGGGGATGATGAACCGGCCCCGCATCATCCCGTGCCCATCAGAACCGATGGAGAACGATGCTTTGGCGGCGGCGCGGCGCTCTTCGGCCTCCAGCAGCCGTCGCTCGTGCTCATCGGCGAGGTCGGGTGCCACCGCATCGAAGATGCGTCGTCCCAGGATCCGCAGCTCCTTGGCGTCATGATGCTGGGCGAGGGCGATGAGGTGGGTCTCGGCATCGGCAGCCAGCCCGGCAGGCAGATCATCGGGCAGCGCCTTGACGGCTTCCACGATCACCCGCGCCTGCTCGGGCAGCACCCGCCCCGAAGCCAGCGCGACCCGGGTCGGCTCATGCCCACCGTCGTCCAGTGATCGCGCCAACCGGACCAGGCCCTTCGCCACCGGACGCGTGGTCCGGGTCGCGACCGCGAACCAACCCGCCGCGTCGTGATACCCACCCTCATTCCCCAGATCCCGCCGGTCGGCCTCGGCCAACAACCGCGCCTGGGTCTCGGAGAGCCGGGACAGCGCCCGCGTCAGCCCCGGCAGCGCCTCACGCAGCTCCGCGTCCGAGAGCGACCACGCGTTGGCCCCAGCCGCCTCGTCGAGGTCTCGATCCAGCGCACCGACCAGCCGCAGCAACGGATGCTGCGGCGCGAGGGCCGGGCTGATCGACATGGGACCAAGTCCATCAGGGAGTACCGACAGAAACCCCGTGGTTGAGGGCGAAAGTCTAGACCGGTGGTTCGGAATCAGAGCTGGTCGAGGAGCCAGGAGGGGCTCATCACCCGGGCGCCGAGGTGCTCGACACGGATGGCGAGGGCGCGGTCGGCGGTGATGACCACGACCTGGTGGCCTGCCTCGATGGCAGTGGCCGTCGCCTTGGAGATGGCGCTGTCGCCGTCCCTGGGGGCGTGGAGGGTGCGGATGTGGGCGTCCCTGCCGGCGCGGACCCCCGCTTTGGCCTGGCCCTCCAGGACCAGCACGATCTCCTCGTACGGCGTGTCGGCGATCAGCAGCCGCTCGTGCAGCCTCCGTGCGGCGCCGGCGCGGTCCTTCCACCAGCCGTCGGGGACGCTGCCCACGACGTTGGCGCCGTCGACCACCAGCACACTCCGGCTCACCGCAGCAGTCTG
>CAZTHV010000359.1:0-3513 GCA_964613165.1 uncultured Marmoricola sp. | reverse complement strand
GATGCGGGCCGACGAGGGTGAGCCCACGGTCGAGCTCGTCGCGCTGCCGTCGAGCCAGCTCGTCGCGGAACGCCTGCCGGACGTGGTCGGGGTCGGGAGGGCCGGGCTCGTCGGGATCGGCGATCGCCACCGACGGGCGGTAGCCGATCCGGGCGTCCTCGTGGGTCGCCCCGCGCGCCACAGCGGCGTAGGCCTCGCCGACCCGGGGGAGCAGGTGGGTGACCAGCCGGTCGCGAGCCAGGACGATCTCGGCGCCGAGGTCGACCGGCTGGTCGTCCCAGACGGCGAGCGTGGCCAGCGCCGTCTCGGCCGAGGAGCCGCCGCGCCGGGCGATGCCGGCGGTCTTGAGCAGCGAGTTGCGCTGCTTGAGCACCCGGTCGTAGTCGGCGCGCGTCCCGGCGTACTTCGGGGTGAGCTGGACCAGCAGGTCGTCGGCGAAGCGGCGGCGCTCGCCCGGGTCGCCCTTGACCAGGGCGAGGTCCTCGGGGGAGAAGACCACCGTCTTGACCAGGCCGAGCAGCTCGCGAGCCTTCGGCAGCGGCGAGCGGTTGATCCGGGCGCGGTTGGAGCGACCCGGGTTGATCTCGATCTCCAGCACCGCACGGCGGTCCTCGCGGATCACCGCGGCGCGCACGACCGCCTGACTCGCGTCGCGGCGAACCAGCGGCGCGTCGGTGGAGACCCGATGCGAGCCGAGGCTGGAGAGGTAGTCGATGGCCTCGACGATGTTGGTCTTGCCCTGGCCGTTGCGGCCGACGAAGGCGGTGACGCCCGGCGCCAGCTCCAGGTCGAGATCGGCCCAGGACCTGAAGTCGTGGAGGGTGAGGTGGGCGACATGCATCGGGTGGTCCGGATCAGTCGGGATTGATGTCGCCGCCCGGCGGGGGCGCGGTGTGCAGGGCGTGCCCGCCGAACTGGTTGCGCATCGCGGCGACCGCCTTCATCGCGGGGCTGTCGTCCTGGCGGGACACGAACCGGGCGTAGAGCGCGGCGGTGATCGCCGGTGTCGCGACGGCGTTGTCGATGCCGGCCTCGACGGTCCAGCGACCCTCCCCGGAGTCGTCGGCGTAGCCGCGGATCTCGGCGAGACCGGGGTCCTGCTCCAGTGCGGCGACCAGCAGGTCGAGCAGCCAGGAGCGGATCACGGTGCCCTCGCGCCACGAGCGGAAGACCTCGGTCACGTTGTCGACCAGATCGACCTTGTCCAGCAGCTCCCAGCCCTCGGCGTACGCCTGCATGATCGCGTACTCGATGCCGTTGTGGACCATCTTGGCGAAGTGCCCGGCGCCCACCGCCCCGGCATGCACCCAGCCGAACTCGCCCTCGGGCTTGAGCGCGTCGAAGGCCGGCTGGACCTTGGCGATGTCGGCCGGCTCGCCTCCGGCCATCAGGGCGTAGCCGTTGTCCCGGCCCCATACGCCGCCGGAGACGCCACAGTCGACGAAGCCGACGCCGGCGGGGGTCAGCAGCGACTGGTGCTCCTGATCGGAGGTCCATCGGGAGTTCCCGCCGTCGACGACCACGTCGCCTTCGGTCAGCAGCGAGGCGAGCTCGTGGATGATCTGGCGGGTCGGGTCGCCGGCCGGCACCATCACCCAGACGACCCTCGGGCTGGACAGCCGCTCGACCATGTCGGCGAGGCTCGCGGCATCGGAGATCGACGGGTCGCGGTCGTAGCCGACCACGGTATGGCCGGCGTCGCGCAACCGGGTGCGCATGTTGCCGCCCATCTTGCCGAGGCCGACCAGTCCGATCTCCATGGCTTCCGAGGGTAGCCCCGCCGTCTAGGAGAGCAGGCGCCGTGGCATCAGGAGGTACTTGAACGCGGCGTCGACCTCGCTGCTCGGGTCCAGCGAGCCGACACCGGAGATGACCACGGGCTTGGCCGCCGTGGTGAAGGCCAGCTCGACGAACGGGGTCTCCAGCGCCTGGAGACCGTCGAGCAGGAACTGTGGGTTGAAGCCGGTGGTCAGGTCGTCGCCGGTCGTCGTCGCCTCGATCGACTCACTGGCCATCGCCTCCTCGCCGTTGCCGGCGTCGAGGGTCAGCACGCCGTCACTGAAGGCGAGCTGGACGGCGGTGTTGCGTTCGGCGACCAGGGAGACGCGCTTGACGGAGTCGATCAGCGAGGCCCGGTCCACCCGGGCGAGAGTCAGGTGCTCGGCCGGGAAGAGCGAGCGCACCTTGGGGAACTCGCCGTCCAGCAGCCGGGTCGTGGTCCGTCGTACGCCGCCGCCGGCGGATCCCTCGAAGCCGATGATCCCCTCGCCCGCGCCCGAGATGGACAGCGCGATGGTGATCTCCGAGCCGCCGGTGAGCGACTTGGCGGTGTCGGCGAGGACCTTGGCCGGGACCAGGGCCGACGCGGAGAGGTCGGGTGCACCCGGCTCCCACTCCAGCTCACGCTGGGCGAGGCGGAACCGGTCGGTGGCCAGCATCGCGATCGAGGATCCGTCCATCTCCAGGCGGACGCCGGTGAGGACGGGCAGCATGTCGTCGCGCCCCGCGGCGGTGACGGCCTGGACGACGGCATGCGCGAAGAGCTCGCTCTTGACGGTGCCCCTGGCCTCGGGCATGGCCGGCAGCGACGGATAGTCGGCGACCGGCATGGTCTGCAGGCTGAACCTCGCCGAACCACAGGTGAGCGTCACCTTCGGTCCGTCGATCGCGATGTCGACCGGCTTGTTGGGCAGGCTGCGGCAGATGTCGGCGAGCAGGCGGCCGGAGACCAGGGCCGAGCCCTCGGCCGAGACGTCGGCGTTGAGGGTGGCCCGGGCGGAGGTCTCGTAGTCGAAGGTGGACAGCTGGAGCCCGTCGGTGCCGTCGAAGGTGCCCGCCTCGATGAGCAGGCCGGCGAGCACGGGGGCACTGGGACGCAGCGGCAGCGCGCGGGCCGTCCAGGCGACGGCGTCGGCGAGCACGTCGCGTTCGACGCGGAACTTCACGTTGGTTGTCCTTTACCGAAGTCGGAAGATGCATCCTGCCACGCTCCGCGGGTCAGCGGGAGGGGCGGCCGGTGTGGGGCTTATCCCCAGGCGGGAGCCGGCCGGTGATGATGCGGCGAGATGAGATCTGGAAATTCAGTTGTCGTCGTAGGCGCGGTGGATTGTGTGGATAACCAACGTCGACGCAGGTCAACCGGCGCGTCGTGATCCACCGTGGCTGTGGAGCGAGCGTGGAGAACGACACCTTGGGTGTGGGCCGGTCGTAGGGGTGTGCTTCGGCGGACCTGCTCCTCCACAGTGGATCCCCGGGGTTGTCCACCGCGAGACGGCCGGTGAGCCACAAGCACGGAGGCCGGGGATCAGGTCTGCTTGGCCTGCTGCTTGATCCGCATGGTCAGCTCGTTGACGGTCTTGTAGACGGTCTGGCGCTGCGCCATCTCCTTCTTGATCCTGCTGTTGGCATTCATCACCGTGGTGTGGTCGCGGCCGCCGAACTCCTGGCCGATCTTGGGCAGCGACATCTCGGTGAGCTCGCGACACAGGTACATCGCGATCTGCCGGGCGGTGA
>CAZTHV010000358.1:0-3519 GCA_964613165.1 uncultured Marmoricola sp. | reverse complement strand
CCGGGCGAGGGGCAGCCGACGCTCCCGATGCGATCCTCGCCCTGGGGCGCTGTCTGGGTGCGCCGGTGGGGACCACGCTCCTGGCCAAGGGCATGTTCGCCGGTGAGCCACTCGATCTGGGAATCGTCGGCACGCTGGGGAGCGGGACCGCGATCGACACGGTGCAGGCGGCCGATTGTCTCCTCGTCCTCGGTGCCGGGCTCAACCGGTACACCACCGTCGACGGCTCGTTGCTCGACACCGCCGTGGTGCAGGTGGAGCGCGACCCGGGGCGGATCGCCGAGGGAGTGTCCGTGCCGGTGGTCGGTGACGTCGGCGACGTGGTGCGGATCATGCTGGAGCGCCTGGGCGAGATCGGCCACAGTCCGGCGCCGGGGCATCGCACCGATCTGGCGGAGCTGCTGACCACGGAGCGTGACCGGCCCGAGCCCTCCGGCGCCGGTGAGGGCTTCGTCGACCCGCGCACCATGATGCGCTGGTTGGACCAGTCGGCCCCACGCGACCGGGTGGTGGTCACCGACACCGGCCGCTTCGCCTACGCGCCATGGCGGCTGCTCGGGGCGTTCGGTCCCGGTGGCTTCGTGCACACCTGCAACTTCGCCTCGATCGGGCTGGGTCTCGGCACGGCCATCGGGGCGGCGGTGGCGTCCGGACGGCCGACCATCCTCGTCGCCGGTGACGGTGGCGGCATGATGAACCTGCTCGAGCTCGCTACCGCGGTCCGGCTCCGGCTCCCGCTGCTGGTGGTCATCTGCAACGACGGCGCCTACGGGATGGAGTACACGCACCTGGTGCGCGACGGGGAGGACCCCGCTCCCGCGCTCCATGCCTGGCCCGACTTCGCCGAGGTGGCGATCGCGTTGGGCGCTCGCGCCGTCACGGTCGGCTCGGCCGATGATCTGGACCGGCTCATGCCGGTTGTCGCCGGTCTCTCCACCGCCACGGGGCCGGTGCTGGTCGACGTCAGGTGCGACCCGAGCCTGGACGTCTCCGAGCCGTCTCCGAGTCGGGATGACCAGTCCCGAAGAGCGTCCCGGGCACAGCCTCTCCGAACCGCATGACCATCAGGGCGACAGCGTCGCCCGACCCAAACGAAGGGAGCCACCTATGACGACTTCTCTGCCCCTGGGCATCCACGTCGGCGAGCGCCTCAGCCTCGAGCAGACCTACTGGCAGGCCGATCTCGCCGACAGGAGCGGCTTCGAGTCCGTGTGGGTCGCCGAAGGCCGCCTGTCTCGTGACGGCATCGTGCCGGCGGCGATCATCGCCAGCAGGACCGAGAACGTGAAGATCGGCACCGGCGTGCTGAACAACAAGAGCCGGAACGCCGCGCTGATGGCGGTCACCTTCAAGACGCTCGACGAGGTCGCGCCCGGCCGGGCCATCCTCGGCATCGGCGCCTGGTGGGAGCCGCTGGCCACCAAGGTCGGCCAGCCGATCTCCAAGCCGGTCAAGGCGATGCGCGAGTACATCGGTGTCTGCCAGGCGTTCTTCCGCAACGAGATGGTCAGCTTCGAGGGCGAGTTCGTGCAGATGCGCGAGGTCCGCTTCGACAGCATGTACCGGGAGAACCGGCCGGTCGACATCCCGATCTACATCGGCGCGGTCGGGCCGCGGATGCTCGAGCTCGCCGGGGAGATCAGCGACGGTGTGCACATGGACTTCCTGCTGCCCCCGTCGTACATGGAGGGTGCGCTGGAGGCGATCGGCCGCGGGCTGGCCAAGCGCACCGACGGCCAGGAGCAGATCGACCTGACCCAGATCGTCGCCTGCAGCGTCGACGACAAGGACCCGCAGGAGGCCATCGACGCCTGCAAGGCGTTCCTGACCCTCTACCTGTGCCAGCAGCCGCACATCGCCGAGCACTGCGGTGTCGAGCGTGAGCTGGTCGATCGGCTGCAGGAGATCGCCGGGTGGCCGGCCACGCCGGAGCAGATCAAGAAGGCCATGCAGCTGGTGCCCAACGAGCTGGTGCAGAACGTCACCGCCTGTGGCACCACCGACCAGGCCTTCGAGAAGCTGGTCGCGTACCACGAGGCGGGCGTCCGCTGCCCGATCATCTCCACCCTGGGCGACAAGGAGCAGACGCTCACCAGGCTCGCCCAGGCGGCCCAGGCGTGAGAGCCGGGCCCTCAACCCAGCTGAACCGACCAGTGTGAACCCAGGAGTCGACATGTTGCTTGCCGCCGTCCAACTGCGTGCGTCCGAGGACCGGACCGAGACCGTCGGCCGCGCCGAGGCGCTGCTGCACGACGCCGCCGAGCAGGGCGCCCGGGTCGTGCTGCTCCCGGAGATGTTCGCGGCGCCCTTCGTCCAGCCCGAGCCGGACCCGGACTACTTCGTCCACGCCGAGGCGCTCGACGGTCCCTCGAACACCATGGCCGCCGAGGTCTCCCGAAGGCACGGGATCACCGTGGTCTCCTCGGTCTTCGAGGCCAGCAGCCTCCCCGGCGTCTACCACAACACCGCCTGCACCTTTGTCGCCGGCGAGCTGCGCTCGGTCTACCGCAAGTCGCATCTGCCGTTCTCCAACGGCTTCCCGGAGAAGTTCTACTTCCGTCCCGGGGAGACCGAGCCGGAGGTGGTGCAGACCGGTGAGACCGGGGTCGGCACGATCATCTGCTACGAGCGGCACTTTCCCGAGCTGAGCCGGATCGTCGCCCTGCGCGGTGGGTCGGTGCTCTGTGTGCCGGTGGCCTCTGCCAGTACGCCGATGAAGGAGGTCTTCCAGCTCGAGCTGCGGGCCCATGCCGCCTTCAACTCGATGTACGTGATCTGCGCGAACCGCTTCGGCGTCGAGGGCGTCAAGGAGTACTTCGGGCTCTCCGCGATCTACGGCCTCGACGGCGAGGTGCTCGCCACCGCCCCCGACGACGCCGACGGCCTGGCGATCGCCGAGGCCGACCTGGCGAAGGTCGCCGAGGTGCGCCGCCGCCGGCCGTTCCTCCGGGACCGTCGCCCCGAGCTCTACCACCGGCTCGCGTCCGGCCAGAACGACGAGGCGTAGCAGATGATCGCCGTGGACCACCGTCTCGAGACAGAGGCAGCCGACCCGCTGAGCGACGCTCGCAGCCGCCTTGCCCAGGCGATCGCCGAGCTCGGCTACGAGTCGCACATGTTCGACATGCTGGCCGTGGCCCGTCGCGAGGTGACGGTGAGCATTCCGCTGCGCCGCGACGACGGCAGCATCGAGGTCCTCACCGGTCACCGGGTCCAGCACAACCTGTCGCGCGGCCCGGCCAAGGGCGGCCTGCGGTACAGCCCCGAGGTGGACCTCGACGAGGTGCGGGCGCTGGCGATGTGGATGACCTGGAAGTGCGCCCTCCTCGACGTGCCGTACGGCGGGGCAAAGGGCGGCGTTCGGGTCGATCCACGCGCCTACTCCGCCGCCGAGCTGGAGCGGGTCACGCGCCGCTACACCAGCGAGATCATGCCGATCCTCGGACCGGAGCGGGACATTCCGGCGCCGGACGTGGGCACCGACGAGCAGACCATGGCCTGGATCATGGACTCCTTCTC
>CAZTHV010000357.1:0-3551 GCA_964613165.1 uncultured Marmoricola sp. | reverse complement strand
CTCGTTGGTCATCGTCAGCGCGCGCGTCGGGCAGGCCTCGATGCACAGCCTGCAGAGGATGCAGCGCAGGTAGTTGATCTGGTAGACGCGACCGTAGCGCTCACCGGGGGAGAAGCGATTGGACTCCTCCCCAGGGCCGTCGACGTTGGAGTCGCCCTCGACGTAGATCGCGTCGGCCGGGCACGCCCAGGCGCACAGCTCGCAGCCGATGCACTTCTCCAGGCCGTCGGGCCAGCGGTTGAGCTGGTGCCGGCCGTGGAAGCGTGGCGCCGTGGGCTTCTTCTCGAAGGGGTACTGCTCGGTGACCACCTTGCGGAACATCGTCCGGAAGGTGACCCCGAAGCCCGCAACGGGATCCCACAGCTGTTCTTTGAGCGAGGCCATCAGAGTGCCCCTCCCTCTCCTACGTCGTCGACCACAGCGCCGTGCCGGACCGGCTGGACCAGGTCGAGCACCGGGCTCACCGGGGCCATTCCCTCACGCCCCTTGGAGGACCAGGCGGGCATCGGTGGCACCGGGTAGCCACCCGCGAAGGCGTCGAACTCCCGGGCCTCCTCGGCGGCGTCGGCGTCGGACTCCTTCTTCTCCTCCACGAAGAAGAGCGCGACCGCCAGGACGACCAGCAGGCCGATCGCGGCGTACACCCACGAGCGGGAGATGCCGCCGTCGGGGACGAGCGCGCGAACCGCGGCGACCGCCACGGTCCAGCCCAGGGCGATGGGGATCAGCCGCTTCCAGCCGAAGTGCATGAACTGGTCGTAGCGCAGCCGCGGCAGCGAGCCGCGCAGCCAGATGAAGATGAAGACGAAGAACATGACCTTGCCCATGAACCACAGGACCGGCCAGTAGCCCTCGTTGGCGCCGGCCCAGACCTGGTCGATCCAGAACGGCGCGTGCCAGCCGCCCAGGAAGAGCGTGGTCGCCAGCGCCGAGACGGTCGCCATGTTGATGTACTCGGCCAGGAAGAACAGCGCGAACTTCAGCGAGGAGTACTCGGTGTGGAAGCCGCCGACGAGCTCGCCCTCGGCCTCGGGCAGGTCGAACGGAGCCCGGTTGGTCTCGCCCACCATGGCGATCATGTAGATCACGAAGGACGGCGCGAGCAGCAGCCCGAACCAGAACTTGTCCTGCGCGGCGACGATCTGCGAGGTCGACATCGACCCGGCGTACATGAAGACCGCGACCAGGGCCAGGCCCATCGCGACCTCGTAGGAGATCATCTGCGCGCTGGAGCGCAAGCCGCCGAGCAGGGAGTACGTCGACCCGCTGGACCAGCCGCCCAGCACGATGCCGTAGATGCCGATCGAGGCGATCGCCATCACGAAGAGCACCGCCACCGGCATGTCGGTCAGCTGCAGCGGCGTGGTGGTGTCGGTGAACGGAACCTTGACCTCTGGGCCGAAGGGGATGACGGCGAAGGTCAGGAATGCCGGGATGACCGCCATCACCGGCGCCAACAGGAAGACCACCTTGTCGGCGGCCTTGGGGATGACGTCCTCCTTCAGCGCCAGCTTCACGCCGTCGGCGAGGCTCTGCAGCAGGCCGAAGGGGCCGTTCACGTTGGGGCCGATGCGGTGCTGCATCCGGGCCACCACGCGGCGCTCCCACCAGATGTTGAAGAGCGTCAGCAGCACCAGGATGAGGAAGATCAGCACCGCCTTGACGATGATCAGCCACACCGGGTCCTGCCCGAAGGCCTCCAGGCCGGGGTTGGTGACGAGCGGGATCACGCGGTCGCCCCCCTTCGATCGTGGCCAGTCTTGATCGCCGTCAGGTCGACGCGGCATCCGGCCGGCCCGACCAGGCTCCGGACGGCTCCTCCGGGTGCGGTGGCCGGAGCCCAGACCACGCCCGGCGCCATGTCCGCGGCGACGCCGACCGGCAGGTCCAGACTGCCCGCCGGGCCGGTCATCCGGACCAGGTCGCCGGCGGCCACGCCCAGCTCCGCGAGGAGCGCGGGCGTCACGAGCACGACGTTCGGGCGTGCGGTTGCCCGCAGGTGCTCCTCGCCGTCCTGCATGCAGCCGTCGTCCAACAGCTGCTTCCAGGAGGAGAGGACGAGTCCCGAAGCGGAACCGCGAGCTTGCGAGCGGTCCGCGTCGGGGCTCGCCTCGCCGGACCGCGGACCCCGAGCCTGCGAGGGATCCGCCTCGCTTGTGAGCGCCATGCGGCGGTCCGCGACCGGACTCGCCTCGCCGGACTGCGAAGCCTGAGCCTGCGAAGGCTCCGCTTCGCCTGTGAGCGCCATGCGGCGGTCCGCTTCGCTTGTGACCGAGCCTGTGACCGACCACGGTCCGACCTGAGTCATCTCCGCAGCGGCCTGCTCCGGGGTGCGGATGCCGATCGGCCGGCCGGCCTCCTCGGCGATCCCGGCCAGCACCCGGACGTCCGGCAGGGACAGCGGGTTGTGCAGGACGGTGACGAACGAGCGGAGCCGGCCCTCCCAGTTCACGAACGACCCGGACTTGTCGGTGACCGGGGCCACCGGCAGCACGACATCGGCCAGCGCGGTGTAGGGCGTCTCGCGCAGCTCCAGGGAGACCACGAACGCCTCGCGCAGCGCGGCACGCCGGTCCTCGTCGAGCGGTACGTCGTGCTCGTCGACGCCGCCCACGACCAGGGCGGCCAGATCGCCGGAGACCAGCGCGGCGAGGATGCCGTCGGCGTCACGACCGGCCTGCTCCGGCAGAGCGTCCACGCCCCACGCCGCGGCCAGGTCGACCCGCGCCTCGGCCGAGGCGACCGGACGGCCGCCGGGCAGCAGCGAGGGCAGACAGCCGGCCTCGACCGCGCCGCGGTCACCCGCACGCCGGGGCACCCAGGCGAGCCGGGCACCGGTGGCCGCGGCCAGCTCGGCTGCCGCGGTCAGCGCACCGGGCGAGGTCGCCAGACGCTCGCCGACCAGGATCACCGCGTCCGCGTCGAGCCCGGTCTCGGCATCGCCGGCCAGTCCGCGGATCGCCTCCGCCTCGGCACCCGGCGCCGTGGCGACCAGGCGACCGCCCAGCTTGCGCAGCCCGCGGGTGGTGAACGGCGCCACCGAGACGACCCGGAGCCCGGTCGCCCGGTTGGCCTTGCGCAGCCGCAGGAAGATCGTGCCGGCCTCGTCCTCGGGCTCCAGGCCCACCAGGACGACGACGCTGGCGCGCTCCAGGTCGGCGTACGTCACACCGCCGTTGCCGGGCGCAGTCAGCACCACCGAGGACGCCAGGAAGCCCGCCTCCTCGACGGTGTGAGCACGGGCGCGGAAGTCGATGTCGTTGCTCTTGGCGACGACCCGGGCGAACTTGCTCCAGGCGTAGGCGTCCTCGGCGGTCAGCCGTCCGCCGGGCAGGAAGCCGGTCCGGCCCTCGGCGGCAGCCAGGCCGCGCGCGGCGACCACGAACGCCTCCGGCCACGACGCAGCCCGCAGCTCGCCGGTGTCGGCGTCGCGCACCAGCGGCGTGGAGAGACGGTCGGAATGACGGGCATAGGTGAAGGCGAACCGGTCCTTGTCGGTGATCCACTCCTCGTTGACCTGCGGATCGTCACCGGAGAGGCGGCGCATCACC
>CAZTHV010000356.1:0-3578 GCA_964613165.1 uncultured Marmoricola sp. | reverse complement strand
CCAGCTCCACCGACAGGCAGTGCGCGACGACCTCGTCGCCGGGGGTCCAGGAGTGCACGCCCAGGCCGGTCTTGAGCACGACGCCGGCCAGGTCGGAGCCGACGATGTGGTACGGCAGGTCGTGCCGCTTGGCCAGCGGGGAGATCCTGCCGTAGCGCTCCAGGAAGCCGAAGGTCGGCAGCGGCTCGAAGATCGAGGTCCACACCGTGTTGTAGTTGATCGCGCTGGCCATCACCGCGACCAGCGCCTCGCCCGGGCCCAGCTCGGGCAGCGGCACGTCGTCGAGGTGCAGCGACTTGCGCGGGTCCTTCTCCCTGCTCGGCACGCCCTCGAACATGTCCACCTCGTCCTTGTGCACCGTCGCGGCGCGGTAGGACTCGGGCAGGTCGAGAGCGGCGAAGTCCTCGGCGCTGGTGTCGCCGGCGAGGATCGCATCGAGAATGTGCTGCACGTCAGGGCTCCTGGGTGAGATGGCGTCGAATGGAGCGGAGATTACCGAGCGGTACGCCGCCACGCCCGCCGGTGTGGGCAGCGTCTCACGGTGCGGTTAGTGAACGCTAACGGCGGCCGGCTCGACCAACTCGACGAGCACGCCTCCGGCGTCCTTGGGGTGGACGAAATTGATCCTGCTGTCGGCAGTGCCGCGCCGCGGGGCGTCGTACAGCAGCCGCAGGCCACGCTCGCGCAGGATCGCCGAGACCTGCTCGACATCGGCGACGCGGTAGGCCAGCTGCTGCAGGCCCGGGCCGGAGCGGTCGAGGAACTTCGCGATCGTGGACTCCTCGTTGAGCGGCGCGAGCAGCTGGATGCACGAGCCGCTGTCGCCTACGCCGACCATCGCCTCGCGGACGCCCTGCTCCTCGTTGGTCTCCTCGTGCAGCACCTTCATGCCGAGCTTCTCGGTGTAGAGGGCCTTGGCCTCCTCCAGGTCGGGGACGGCGACGCCGACGTGGTCGATGCAGAGGAACAGGTGGTCGGGGATGTCCAGCGGAGCGCTCATGGGGCTCATCCTCATGCACGGCGTGCCCGCGCTCAACGCCGTGTGATCCGTCCGACATCGCCGCCCCTGCCACAGCGGCCCGCACGTGGGTATGGTCGGAAGATCATCGTCCGCGACGCCTTCGCGGATTTCCGTGAACCTGCACTCAGGAGGGCCCCATGTCCGGTTCCGTCATCGTCGCGGGCGCGCGCACCCCGATCGGACGCCTTCTCGGCGGGCTGAAGTCGCTCTCGGCGGCCGATCTGGGTGGAGTGGCCATCAAGGGCGCACTGGACAAGGCGGGCGTCTCGGCCGATCAGGTGGACTACCTGATCATGGGCCAGGTCATCCTCGCCGGCGCCGGTCAGAACCCCGCGCGCTCGGCCGGCCTCGCCGCGGGTCTCCCCGCGAGCATCCCGTCGATCACCATCAACAAGGTCTGCCTGTCCGGCCTCAACGCGATCGCGATGGCCGACCAGCTGATCCGCGCCGGCGAGCACGAGATCATCGTCGCCGGTGGCATGGAGTCGATGACCAACGCCCCCTACCTGCTGCCGAAGTCGCGCGAGGGCTTCAAGTTCGGCGACACCAAGCTGGTCGACTCGATGGCGTACGACGCGCTGTACGACCAGGCCACCCAGCAGGCGATGGGCGGACTCACCGAGCAGATCAACGCCGAGGGCGTGAAGCTCACCCGCGAGGAGCAGGACGCCTTCGCCGCCGCCTCGCACCAGAAGGCCGCCGAGGCCTGGAAGAACGGCATCTTCGACGACGAGGTCGTCCCGGTCTCGATCCCGCAGCGCAAGGGCGACCCGATCGTGGTCTCCGCCGACGAGGGCGTGCGCGGCGACACCACCGCCGAGTCGCTGGGCAAGCTGCCGCTGGCCTTCGCCAAGAGCGGCACCATCACCGCCGGCTCGGCCTCGCAGATCTCCGACGGCGCCTGCGCGGTCGTGGTGATGAGCAGGGCCAAGGCCGAGGAGCTGGGCCTGGAGTGGCTCGCCGAGATCGGCGCACACGGCATGGTCGCCGGCCCGGACTCCAGTCTGCAGATGCAGCCGGCCAACGCCACCAAGCTCGCCTGCGACAAGGAGGGCATCTCGCCGAGCGACCTCGATGTCATCGAGTTCAACGAGGCCTTCGCGGCGGTGGGCATCGAGTCGACCCGGGCGCTCGGCCTCGACGAGTCGAAGGTCAACGTCAACGGCGGCGCGATCGCGCTGGGTCACCCGGTCGGCATGTCCGGCGCTCGCGTCGTGCTGCACGCGGCACTGGAGCTCAAGCGCCGCGGCGGTGGCGTCGGCGCGGCCGCGCTGTGTGGTGGTGGTGGTCAGGGCGACGCCCTCATCGTGCGCGTGCCGCGGTCGTGAGCACGGCCTGAGCCCGCCCGTCCACGAGATGGCGCGCAGCCGGCAGCTGGCCTTGGTGGGGTCTGAGAGTGCGCAAAGCCACCGCTGACGTCCCTGCTCTGGTCGAGAAGGCCAGAGAAGGGGACGCGCGTTCCGTCGCCCGGCTGATCTCCCTGGTCGAGGACTCCTCGCCGCTGCTGCGCGAGGTGATGGCCGCACTGGCGAAGCTTCCCCCGAGGGCGCACATCGTCGGCATCACCGGCGCTCCGGGCGTCGGCAAGTCGACCTCGACCTCCGCGCTGGTGGGGGAGCTGCGCGGACTCGGCCGCCGGGTGGGCGTGCTCGCGGTCGACCCGTCGTCGCCGTTCTCCGGCGGCGCTCTGCTGGGCGACCGGATCCGGATGCAGGACCACGTCCTCGACCCGGAGGTCTACATCCGGTCGATGGCCGCCCGCGGTCACCTCGGCGGGCTCTCCTGGGCCGCGCCGCAGGCGATCCGGGTGCTCGACGCGGCCGGCTGCGACGTGATCCTGGTGGAGACCGTCGGCGTCGGCCAGAGCGAGGTGGAGATCGCCTCGATGGCCGACACCACGCTGGTGCTGCTGGCGCCCGGCATGGGCGACGGCATCCAGGCCGCCAAGGCGGGCATCCTGGAGATCGGCGACCTGTACGTGATCAACAAGGCCGACCGTGACGGCGCCGACCAGGTGCGCCGCGAGCTGCGCGGCATGCTGGCCCTGGCCGAGCGCGTCGAGGGCTCCTGGAAGCCGGAGATCCTCAAGACCGTGGCGTATACCGGTGAGGGCGTCGACGAGGTCGCCCTGGCGATCGACCGGCACCGGGAGTGGCTGGTCTCCTCCGGCCAGCTGCATTCCCGCCGGCTGCGGCGAGCGCGCGACGAGATCGAGGCGATCGCGCTCACCGCGCTGCGGCAGCGCTGGCGGCCCCTGGACGAGCGGGGCGATCTGGACGAGCTTGCCGCCGAGGTCGTCGGCGGTGGCACCGATCCCTACAGCGCCGCCGACCGGCTGCTGGCGTCGTACGCGGACTGACGACGGCGTCTCCCGGCGCTGCGTGACGGTCACCGCGAGCCGTCCACAGCCGGCCCTCGGCGAGGGTTGTCCACAGATTGCGATCGGCCGGATGAATTCGTCGACGCGTGCTGCCAACGTTGGGCCCGTTGGGGAACAATGAGGGGGTGATCGAGTTGACCGAGCCGCAGGTGTGGACGTTGATCGGCGTGTTCGCCG
>CAZTHV010000355.1:0-3604 GCA_964613165.1 uncultured Marmoricola sp. | reverse complement strand
CGGCGAGGACGGCGACAGCGAGTTCGGTGACCTGATCGAGGACTCCGAGGCGATCGTCCCCGCCGACGCGGTCTCCTTCACCCTGCTGCAGGAGCAGCTGCACGCGGTGCTGGACACGCTGTCCGAGCGTGAGGCAGGCGTGGTCAGCATGCGCTTCGGCCTCACCGACGGCCAACCCAAGACGCTGGACGAGATCGGCAAGGTGTACGGCGTGACCCGCGAGCGGATCCGCCAGATCGAGTCCAAGACCATGTCCAAGCTGCGCCACCCCAGCCGCTCCCAGGTCCTCCGCGACTATCTGGACTGACCACCGGGAGCGCACCCGGGGAGGGGCGTGACCGGATGGGTCACTCGCACGCGCACGGCGCGTCACGCGCCGGGCCGCCCGCGCCACGGCTGGTGGCCGGGCTCGCGGTCGCGCTCGGGCTGATCGCCGTCGCGACCGTCGCCGGCCTCGTCGCGCTCTGGCCCGACTCCGCCGACGTGCCGCACGCCCCGAGCCCCTACGGGGGTCAGGGCGTCAGTGTGGTGGACGGCGTCGTACGCTCGGTCGCTCCGTTCGACTGCGGCGCCGACGGAACCGGGCCGGACAACACCCCGGCGGTGGCCGGCGACTGCGCCCGGGTGACGGCGAGCGTGGCGGACGCCGATGGCGGCACGGCGAGCTTCGTCCTGGACCCCACCCGCTACCTCGGCGCCCGGCCCGAGGCCGGCGACCGGGTGCGGCTGGTTCGGACGGCCTCGGGCGGCGAGGCGACGTACCAGTTCCTGGACTTCCGGCGGGGGATGCCGATGGCGCTCCTCGCCCTCGTCTTCGCCGTCGCGGTGGCGCTGGTCGGCCGCTGGCGGGGCCTGTTCGCGCTGGTGGGTGTGGCGGTCACGCTGCTGGCGCTGGGGCGGTTCGTGCTGCCGGCGCTGCTGGCCGGGAAGCCCGCGCTGCCGGTCGCGGTGGTGGGCTCGACCGCGATCATGCTGGTGGTGCTCTATCTGGCCCACGGCATCTCGGTACGTACGACGGCCGCGCTCTTCGGCACGCTCTTCGGGATCGGCTTCACGGCCACGTTGGGCCTGCTCGCCACGGACTGGACGAGCCTCACCGGCATCGGCTCCGAGGACGACCGGCTGCTGGTGGCGATCGCGCCGGCCGTCAGCCTGACCGGCGTCGTGGCCGCGAGCATGGTGATCGCCGGGCTGGGCGTGCTCAACGACGTCACCGTCACCCAGGCCAGCGCCGTCTGGGAGCTGCGTGCCCTCGACCCGCGGACCAGCCGGCGGGCGCTCTTCGGCTCGGCGATGCGGATCGGGCGCGACCACATCGCCTCCAGCGTCTACACCCTGGTCTTCGCCTACGCCGGCTCGGCGATGACGATCATGCTGCTGATCTCGGCGTACCAGCTCGGCTTCCGCGAGGTGATCACCAGCGAGCAGATCGCCCCGGAGATCGTCCGGACCCTGGTCGGGGTGATCGGCCTGGTCCTCGCCGTCCCGGCCACGACGCTGGTGGCGGTCTGGCTGGCGCCCGGCCCGGGCGAGCCGCGCCGCCGAGGCGCGCACGCCGGCTAGCTCAGGTCGCGATCACGGCGCCCACCCAGACCAGCGTGGCCAGCACCGCGAAGACCAGCTCGACGAGGATGCCCAGGCCGACCGCCTTGAGGGTGTGCACGGTGGTGGGCCAGGCATCGGCCGCGGAGGTACGCCGCCACTCCGCGGCGTAGACGCCGAGGACGAACCCGATCACCAGGCCGATCACCGGGATCACGAAGAAGCCGACGATCCCCAGGACCGTTGCGAGGAGGATCGTCGAGCGGGGGACGCCGCTGAGCTGCAGGCGGCGTCCGGGCACGAGGTACTTCACCACCGAGCCGATGGCGATCAGGATCGCGACGACGCCGGCGGCCACCCAGGCGGTGGTGCCACCCTGCTCGGTGGCCCACACCACGACGGCGGCCGCCACCAGGATGCTGCCGGGCAGCACCGGCACGACGATGCCGACCAGCCCGACCGCGATCGCCAGCGCGACCAGGAGCTCGACTCCGGACACGGCACACCTCCCCTAGGACGCTAGGAGTCTCTCAGCGCCGCCGCCCGGACGCACGAGCCCCGGGTCCGCCAAGCGGGCCCGGGGCTCCTGTGACTCGTCTGGGAGGTCAGCCCTCGGTGTCGGGGGCGTTGGCGAGCCGGTCGGTCTCGTCGTGGACGTAGGCGGCGATCTCGCGGAGCTTGTCGCCGTGCTCGCGGGCGTGGTGGGCGCAGAAGAGGAGCTCGCCACCACCCTGCAGGGACACGCGCAGGTACGCCTGCGCCCCGCAGCGGTCACAGCGGTCGACCGCGGTCAGCGGAGCAGCGCTGGGTGCTGTCGCAGTGGTCACGATTGCCTCTCTTCCTGTGCTTCGCTCGGCCGGCGCTCGGCCTCGCGGGCGTCGTACTGACTCAACATCCAATCACGCCGGATCCTTCCCGCCACGTGGCCGTCCACAGTCGACGGCTTCTTGGGGCGATCGGACCCGTGATGACGAGTGTTGCTCACCACACAAGGCGATATCGGCAGGGAGGGCCCGGCGTTTCGGTTTTTTGGCCGATCCGTGACCTGAGAGGATGGGTCTGTCACCCCACCGACGGCCCTGCCCGGGCCGTGGCGCAGCCCGAGGAAAGAGTCATCGACAACACCTACAACGCCGGACATCTACTCGTCCTGGAGGGCCTCGAGGCCGTCCGCAAGCGCCCGGGGATGTATATCGGCTCCACCGACACCCGGGGGCTGATGCACTGCCTGTGGGAGGTCATCGACAACGGCGTGGACGAGGCGCTTGCCGGTGCGGCCACCAAGGTCGAGGTAGTGCTGCACGCGGACGGCTCCGCGGAGGTCCACGACAACGGCCGCGGGATCCCCACCGACAAGGAGCCCAAGACCGGTCTGCCCGGTGTCGAGGTGGTCGCCACCAAGCTGCACGCCGGCGGCAAGTTCGGCGGCGGCTCGTACGTCGCCACGGGCGGCCTGCACGGGGTCGGCCTCTCCGTGGTCAACGCGCTCTCGGCGCGGATGGACATCGATGTGGAGCGTTCGCCGGCGGTGCAGGGGATGAGCTTCCAGCGCGGCGTACCCGGGGTCTTCGCGGGCGCCGGGCCCGCGGACGGCTTCACCCCCGGATCGGGACTCTCCCGCAAGGGCAAGCGGGTGACCAAGGGCACGACCGGGACCCGGATCCGCTTCTGGCCGGACCGGCAGATCTTCACCAAGGACGCGAGGTTCGAGCTCGACGGACTGATCGGGCGGGCCCGGCACACCTCGTTCATCGTGCCCGGCCTGGAGCTGGAGATCCGCGACGAGCGCGGGCCGGAGCCGGTGGTCGAGCGGTTCAAGCACAGCGGCGGCATCTCGGAGTTCGCCGAGTTCCTCTCGCAGGGCGAGCCGGTGACCGACGTGCTCCGGCTGCAGGGCGCGGACACCTTCACCGAGACGGTGCCGCTCCTGGACGACAAGGGGCACATGACCCCGCAAGACGTCGAGCGCGAGCTGGCCGTCGACATCGCCGTCCGCTGGAGCGACACCTACGACACCGAGGTCCGCTCCTACGTCAACGTGATCGCCACGCCCAAGGGCGGC
>CAZTHV010000354.1:0-3618 GCA_964613165.1 uncultured Marmoricola sp. | reverse complement strand
GCACGTGTCCGCCAAGGACCAGGGCACCGGCAAGGAGCAGTCGATGACGATCTCCGGCGGGAGCGCGCTCTCCAAGGACGACATCGACCGGATGGTCAAGGACGCCGAGCAGTACGCCGAGGAGGACGCCAAGCGGCGTGAGGCGGTCGAGACCCGCAACCAGGCCGACAGCCTGGTGTACACGACCGAGAAGTTCATCGCCGACAACGCCGACAAGCTGCCCGAGGAGGTCAAGTCCGAGGTGCAGGCCGACGTCGACGCACTCAAGGCGTTGCTGGAGTCCTCCGACGACACGGGCAATGACGCCGATGCGCTCAAGGCCGCCATCGCCAAGCTGGGCGAGTCCAGCCAGAAGATGGGCGCCGCGCTGTACGCCGCCAACGAGGCGGCCGGTGCCGAGGGTGCCGCTCCCTCTGAGGATGCCGACGGCGACGGCGACAGCGCCGATGACATCGTCGAGGCGGAGATCGTCGACGAGCCCGAGGAGGGCGAGTCGAAGTGACCGAGCAGACCCCGGGTGGGGAGCAGGAGTCTCCTGCTTCCCATCCGCAGGTGCCCGACACAGGGCCTTCGGTCGTCTCCGACACAGAGCCTTCGGTCGTCTCCGACACAGGGCCTTCGGTCGTCTCCGACACAGAGCCTTCGGTCGTCTCCGACACAGGGCCTTCGGTCGTCTCCGACGACATCTCCGGCATCTCCGAGCTGTTGGAGGAGGGCGGTCCGCTGGAGCCGCAGGACGTCGCCGAGGTCGAGGGGGTCGAGGATCCACTGACCGCCGCGCAACGCGAGGCGGCCGAGCGGACCGCCGACCTGCAACGACTGCAGGCGGAGTTCCTCAACTACAAGCGCCGGGTGGAGCGCGATCGCGAGCTGGTCCGGGAGAACGCCGTCTTCGCGGTGCTGACCCCGATGCTCGACGTGCTCGACAGCATCGACCGGGCCCGCGAGGCCGGCGAGCTCGAAGGCGGCTTCAAGGGCGTCGCCGAGCAGCTGGAGTCGATCGTCGCGGGTCTCGGAGTGGTCCGCTTCGGCGTCCCGGGTGACGTCTTCGACCCGAACCTCCACGACGCGCTGTCGCACATCGGCACCGACCCGGAGGTGACCGAGGTGACCTGCAAGCACATCGCCAAGGCCGGCTACCGGATCGGCGAGCGGGTCGTCCGCGCGGCCCAGGTGCTGGTGGTCGATCCGGTCGAGGACACGACCGCCGGTTGAGCATCGAGGACCACGACAGGGGAAGGGGTGAATCGTGAGCAGCGCTGACTGGGTCGACAAGGACTTCTACCAGGTCCTGGGCGTCGACAAGGATGCCGACCAGGCCGCCATCAAGAAGGCCTACCGCAAGCTCGCTCGCGAGCACCACCCGGACGCCCGTGCCTCCTCCGGGTCTCACGATCAGCAGACGGAGGAGCGCTTCAAGGAGGTCGCCGAGGCCTACGACGTGCTCGGCGACGCGGAGAAGCGCAAGGAGTACGACGAGATGCGGGCCGCCTTCGCGGGCGGATTCCCGGGCGGATTCTCCGGAGGCAGCGGCTTCCCCGGGGGGTACCGGACGACGTACTCGACGGGCGGCGATGGCGGATTCGACATCTCCGACCTGCTCGGCGGTCTCTTCGGTGGTGGAGCAGGCCGTGGCGGCCGGTCTCAGACACGCCGCGCCGCGCGTGGCGCCGATCTCGACGCCGAGGTGACGATCTCCTTCACCGAGGCGGTCGAGGGCACCACGATCTCCTTGCGGCTCTCCTCGGAGGCCGCCTGCGAGACCTGCCACGGCACCGGTGGCAAGCCGGGCACCACGCCGCACGTCTGCCCGACCTGCGACGGCTCGGGCATGGTGGTCGGCTCGGTGGGCGGCGCCTTCTCGATGAACGAGACCTGTCCGACCTGTCACGGCCGGCAGCTCATCTACAGCGAGCCGTGCCCGACCTGTCGCGGCTCCGGCCGCGGGCGGACCTCGCGCACGATCACCGCGCGCATCCCCGCAGGTGTCAAGGACGGGCAGCGCATCCGGCTCAAGGGCAAGGGCGCGCCCGGCGACAACGGCGGCCCGGCCGGTGACCTGATGGTCACCGTGCACGTCGGCAGCCACTCGGTCTTCGGGCGCCGGGGCGATCACCTCACCCTCGCCGTGCCGGTCGACTTCGACGAGGCCGTGCTCGGCGCCGAGATCAAGGTGCCCACGCTGGACGGCGGCCCGGTCACGCTGCGCATCCCGGCGGGCACGCCCAACGGCCGGGTCTTCCGGGTCCGCGGCCGGGGCGCCAAGCGCAAGGACGGGTCCAAGGGCGATCTGCTGGTCACCGTCGAGGTGGTCGTGCCGGCCGGTCTCTCCGAGGAGGCTCGCGCCGCGGTGGAGGCCTACCGCGAGGCGACCGCAGGGTCCGACCCGCGCGCCGGCCTGCTGAGCGAGCAGAGGAGCGGTTGATGCCACGCGGGCGTCCACGGAGTCCGGCTCCGAGCACCCCGGTCTACGTCATCAGCGTGGCCGCGGAGCTCACCGGGCTGCACCCGCAGACGCTGCGCCAGTACGACCGGGTCGGGCTGGTCTCACCCGGCCGGACCGGCGGGGGCGGCCGCCGCTACTCGCTCAACGACATCGAGCTGCTGCGCGAGGTGGCCGAGCTCACCGCGTCGGGCATCGGCCTGGAGGGCGTCCGGCGGATCCTGGAGCTGGAGAGCCAGGTGAGCGCGCTGCGCTCGCGCAACTCCGAGCTGGGCCGCCGGGTCGCCGAGCTCGGGTCGGCCCTCGACGCCGCCCTCGCCGCGCTGGACCAGCTCCGCCACGAGCGCCGGCCGAACCTGCCGGCGCTGCGCCCGCCGGGCACCCTGCGGCCCTTCGAGTAGGCAACGTGGCCAGAGCGACAGTGACCCGCGGGTAGCTTGGCCGTTAGTCTCACCAGAGCCGGCAGCGGCCGGCGGTGACGACGCGAGCGGAGCAGGACCCGTGGTGCCTCTGGAGATCGACTGGCTCTTCACCGCCGTCGACCGGCACGGCTGGCTGCACATCCTCACCATCCCGGTCTTCACCGGTGTGGTCGGCTGGCTGATCAACTGGACCGGGCTGATCATGCTCTTCGCGCCGGTGCAGTTCCACGGCTTCACCGTGCCCGGTCTGCGGCAGCTCAGCCGGGTGCTGCCGCGCAAGGTGCAGGAGGTGCCCGGCTTTCTCCAGGGTGGCATCGGCTGGCAGGGCATCGTCCCCGCCCGTGCGGCCAAGATGGGCAGCATCGCGGTCGACAAGGCGATCGCCAAGCTGGGTACGCCTGCCGAGTTCTACCAGCAGCTGGAGCCCGACCAGATCGCCGAGCACATCGTCACGATCTTCCGCCCCGACATGCCGCGGATGATCGAGGACATCATGGAGCGCGAGCACCCCAACCTGTGGCGCGATCTCCCGCGGCCGGCGCGGCAGGCGATCATCGCCCGGGTGCAGGCGCAGCTGCCGACCGTCGTACACGACATCACCGACGAGATCGGCGTGCACATCGACCAGCTCCTCGACCCCAAGATCATGGTGATCGAGCACTTCCGGAGGAACCCCGCGCTGGTGGTGCGCATCTTCCGCGACTTCGGTCAGAAGGAGCTCAACCTGATGGTGGCCTTCGGGTTCGTCTTCGG
>CAZTHV010000353.1:0-3619 GCA_964613165.1 uncultured Marmoricola sp. | reverse complement strand
GCATGGCCATCTGGGGATCCAACACCACCGTCCGGCTGGCTGGTTGACGTGGGCCGGTTCCTCAGCCACCGCGCCCTCGGCGTGATCTTCATCGGGATCCTGATCCTCGGGGTCTGGCTCGTCAACGCCGTGTTCACCCAGAGGTTCACCTCCTTCGACGAGGTCGCCCTCAAGACCGACACCGCCGGTCTCCAGCTCCCCAGCCGGGCCGACGTCAAGGTTCGTGGCGTCATCGTCGGCCAGGTGCTCAAGACCGAGACGGGGGAGGGCGGCGCGACCCTGACGCTGGGCATCGAGCCGGATCGGATCGGGGAGATCCCGGCCAACGTCACCGCCTCGATCCTGCCCAAGACGCTCTTCGGCGAGAAGTACGTCGAGCTGGTGATCCCGCAGCAGCGCGCCGCCACGTCGCTGACGTCCGGGGCCACGATCAACCAGACTCAGCTGCCGATCGAGGTGGAGCGGGTCCTCAACGACATCTACCCGCTGCTACGCGCGGTCCAGCCCGCCGAGCTCAACTACACCCTGAACGCGATCGCCGGCGCCCTGGAGGGCCGTGGCGACTCGATCGGGCAGAGCATCGAGACTCTGGACGGCTACCTCAAGCGGATCAATCCGCAGGTGCCCGCGCTGGTCGAGGATCTGCGCCTGCTGGCCGGCGTCAGCGGCACGTACGCCGATGTGATGCCGCAGCTCGCCGAGACGCTGCGCAACACCGTCAAGACGGGCAAGACGGTGGTCTCCAAGCAGGGGCAGCTCAACGCCTTCCTCAAGGAGACGACCTCGCTCTCCGGCACCGCCGACGCCTTCCTGGACGCCAATGGCGACAACGTCGTCCGCCTCGGTCAGCTCACCCAGCCGACCGCGCAGCTGCTCAGGCGCTACGCGCCGGAGTACCCCTGCCTGCTGAAGGGACTGGTCAGGCAGATCCCGATGCTGGCCAACACCTTCCGTGGCTTCGTCTTCCACATCGACGTGGTCCTGCTGCCGCGCCAGCCCAGGGGGTACGGCGCCAAGGACGTGCCGGTCTTCGGCGCCGACAACCCGCCGAGCTGCGCCGGCCTGCCCAATCCGCCAATCCCCTTCAAGAACGTGCCCAACTTCGCCGACGGCGTGGACGACCTCGGCCGTGGCGACGCCCAGCGCGCGGCGCCCGCCGTGGACCGGCCGTGGACGGGCGTCACCGCCGGGTCGGCGGCGGGCTCGGCGGAGAAGGCGATCTTCGGCTCCCTGGCCGCGCCGGTCCTCGGCGTCCCCGGTGACGAGGTGCCCGATCTCGCCACCCTCCTCCTCGGCCCGCTGACGGCCGGCACGGAGGTGAGCGTGCGGTGAAGGCGTTGGACCGCAGGACCACAGCCGACCTGATCAAGCTGACCATCTTCATGGTGGTCACCGCGCTGGCGACCGGCGTGCTGGTCGTGGTCATCGGCAACCTGAGCTTCGAACGGTCGCGGGAGTACCAGGCCGTCTTCGGCGACGCCACCGGGCTGGTGAAGGGTGACGACATCCGGGTCGCCGGCGTCAAGGTCGGCAGCGTCAAGAAGGTCGAGATCTTCGACCGCGACAAGGCCCGGGTGACCTTCACCGTCCGCGAGGCGACTCCGATCACCCGCAGCTCCACGGCGACCATCCGCTACCGCAACCTGATCGGTCAGCGCTACGTAGCGATGACCCAAGGCGTGGGAGACATCGCCCGACTGCCCGCTGACTCGACCATCCCGTTGAGCCGGACCCAGCCGGCGCTGGACCTCACCGTGCTGTTCAACGGCTTCAAGCCGCTCTTCGCGGCACTGACTCCGGCCGACATCAACAAGCTCAGCTACGAGATGATCCAGGTCTTCCAGGGTGAGGGCGGCAACATCGAGGGCCTGCTGCGCAGCACCGGCTCGGTCACCCAGACGCTGGCCGACCGGGACCGGCGGATCGGCCAGGTGATCACCAACCTCAACAGCGTGCTGGAGACGATCGGCGGCCGCGATCGGCAGCTCTCGGCGCTGATCGTCGAGTTCCGCGCGTTCATGGCCGGCCTGGTCGAGGACAAGGACGCGATCCTCTCCTCCCTGGACTCGGTCTCCGCGCTGTCGGAGCAGACCGCCGAGCTGGCGACCGGCATCCGCCCCGGCCTGGTGGACAGCGTCAAAGGCCTGCGCAAGGTGGCCACCAACCTCAACCGGAACCGCTCGGAGCTCGACCGGGTACTGCAGATCCTGCCGGTCAAGCTGGAGAAGATCGGCCGGACCGCGGTCTACGGCTCGTTCTTCAACTTCTTCATCTGCGAGTTCAAGGCGACCGTCCGGCTGCCGCCGCCGATCGGCGAGCGGTCGGTGTCCTACGACACCTACCCGCTGGGCAACGGGAGGTGCAGTCTCTCGTGAGCTTCGTGCCCTTCCGTGAGCGCGACCCCGTCAAGATCGGCGCGGTGAGCCTGCTGACCCTGGCACTCCTGGTGCTGGTGGCATTCAAGGCGGGATCACTGCCGCTGATCGGCGGGGGAGACGTCTACTACGCCGAGTTCGCCGACAGCAGTGGGCTCAAGCGCAACGACGAGGTGCGCATCGCCGGCGTCCGGGTCGGCAAGGTGACCGGAGTGGAGCTCGCCGGTGACAAGGTCCGGGTGCAGTTCCGGATCAAGACCGACTCGCGCTTCGGCCCGCAGACCCACGCCGAGATCAAGGTCAAGACCCTGCTCGGCGCGATGTTCCTCGCCCTGCAGCCCCGGGGGCCGGGCCAGCTCTCCGAGGGAGCGACCATCCCGGCCTCGCGGACGCGCGCGGCGTACGACGTGGTCGACGCGTTCACGGGCCTGGCCGACCGGGCCGGGCAGATCGACGTCGAGCAGCTCGGCAGGGCGCTCGACACCGTGGCCGAGGCGACGGCCGACACTCCCGAGGAGCTGCGGGTGGCCCTCAGCGGGCTCTCCTCGCTGTCGGCCAACCTCGCCGCCCGCGACGCGCAGCTCAACGCGCTGCTGGGCAACCTCAGGAAGGTCTCCGGTGTGCTGGCCAGCCGCGACCAGGACATCGTGGCGCTGATGAAGGACAGCGACACGCTGCTGCGTGCGCTGGTTGCGCGCCGCGACGCGGTCCACCGGCTGCTCGCCTCGACCAGCCGGCTCTCCACCGAGCTGACCGCGACCGTGCAGCAGACCCGTGCCGACCTCACGCCGGCGCTGACCAATCTCAAGGGCGTCGTGGACCTGCTGCTGAAGAATCAGTCCGAGCTGGACAGCTCGCTGAGGCTGCTGGCGCCGTTCTACCGCGTGTTCGCCAACGTCCTGGGCACCGGGCCGTGGTTCGACAACTGGCTGGCCAACCTTCCACCCACGCCGTCGTCGGGGGTGGGCCGATGAGGCCGATCTCGATAGGCAGGTGGAGCGTCACCCCGGTGATCGCGCTGGTGGCGGGGGTCGCCCTGATCGCGGCCGCCGCGCTGCTGATCCTCCCCCGTGGGGGCGACCGGACCATCACCGCCGAGTTCCCGCGGACGGTGTCGCTCTATGAGGGCTCGGACGTGAAGATCCTCGGCGTCACCGTCGGCAAGGTCGACCAGATCACCCCGTCGGGCACCAGGGTCGTGGTGCGGATGCACTACGACGCCAAGTACAAGGTGCCGGCCGGCG
>CAZTHV010000352.1:0-3623 GCA_964613165.1 uncultured Marmoricola sp. | reverse complement strand
GACGACCAGGACCGTCCCCTCCGCCGCTGGGGGCCAGGAGCCGGTCGGACGCCTGCGGGACCTGCCCGCACGCTTCGAGGCGGTCGGGGAGGCCCTCGTCACGGGTGCGCCGGTGGAGGAGCCGTGTGGGGTGGTGGGCCGGGACCTGGCCCGCGACGGCGTCGACTTGGGGGAGGCGCTGTCGGGGCTCCGGTCCACCTACACGCTCATGGCCGGGCGCGAGCCCGACTTCCCGGCCACGCGTGCGCTCTGCGTCGCGTGGAGCGAGGAGACCCTGGGCTATCTGCACCAGGTCTCGTGCGAGAACCCGATGACCGGCCTCGCCAGCCTGCCGCACCTGCGGGCCAGGCTCGTCGAGGTCCAGCGTGGCGCCGAGCGGGACGGGGGGACCGCCTCGGCGACCTACGCGATGGTCGTCGTGGACCTTCCGGATGTGGACACCTGGCCGGTGGCCCAGGGCAGGTCGGATCAGGGCAGGTCGGCTCGTGGGCCGGGCGTCCCGCATCCGGACCACTTCGCGCGGTCACTCGAGATCGCCCGAGTCGCCGACCGGATCCGCCTGGTCTTCGGTGGGGAGGAGACCATCGGGCAGGTCGCTCCGTGCCGGCTGCTGGTGCTCGCCTCGCGCGACGCCGGGCTGGCGACTCAGGTGGTACTGCTCCGGGTGCTGCTCGACGAGGTCGTCGATGGCGCCCGGGTCTGGATCGAGGGGTTGCCCGGCTCCTCCGCGGGCATCGCCGCGCAGCTCAGCGAGCTCGCTCGCGCGCGCGGTCCGCTGTAGCACCCACGAGCTGTGCCGGACCGCGTGGCTGGGGGGCATGCGGTCCGGCACTGGGGTGTGCCGGAGAGCACCTCTAGCCTGGTCCCATGTGCGGCCGCTATGCGTCGAGTCGATCGCCGGACGACCTCGTCGCGGACTTCGAGATCCAGGCCGCCGTACTCTCGCGCCGGCTCGAGCCGCACTACAACGTCGCGCCGACCGACGAGGTGTACGTCGTGGTGGAGCGACCGCCGCGCAGCGAGGGCGGGGAGCGGGTGCCCGCCGAGCGTCAGCTCCGGGTGATGCGCTGGGGGCTGGTGCCCTCGTGGGCCAAGGACGCCAAGATCGGCAGCCGGATGATCAACGCCCGGATGGAGACCGTCGCGGAGAAGCCGGCGTTCCGGCGCTCCTTCGAGAGACGCCGGGCGATCGTCCCGGCCGACGGCTACTACGAGTGGTACCCGGTCGAGGACGGCTCCTCGAAGCCGCGCAAGCAGCCCTTCTACATCCGCCCGCGCGACGGGTCGGTGCTGGCGATGGCGGGGCTGTACGAGATCTGGCGCGACCCCAGCCGCGCCGACGACGACCCGGATCGGTTCCGCTGGACCTGCAGCGTGATCACCACCCGGGCCACCGACGACCTGGGCCGTATCCACGACCGGATGCCGCTGATGCTCACCCCCGAGCGGTACGCCGCCTGGCTCGACCCGGACCGCGGGCCCGGTCACCGGGGGACCGGAGACCTCCTCGACCTGCTGACGCCGGCCGCTCCTGGCGCCCTGGAGGCGTACCCGGTCTCTACGCTGGTCTCCAACGTCCGCAACGACGGGCCCGAGCTGGTCGAGCCCCTTCCCACCGAGCCCAGCCCCACCGAGGCCGGCTGATGCCCGCCGAGCGGATGGTGCCGACCGAGCTGTTGGGGCTAGCCCCGCCGGGGGTTGGCTGATGCCCGCCGAGCGGATGGTGCCGACCGAGCTGGGCGATGCCCGCCTGGTGGTACGCCGGGCCCGCCGGCCGATCGCCACGCTGGTCCTCACCCACGGCGCCGGCGGCGGCATCGACAGCCCGGACCTGATCCGGCTGGCCCGGTCGCTGCCGCGGATGGACGTCTCGGTGACGCTGGTGGAGATGCCGTGGCGGGTGCGGGGCAAGCCGCTCGCGCCGCGGCCGGCGCTGATCGACCAGACCTACCGGCGCGTCCTGGACGCGATGCGGATGCGCAGCCCCCTGATCCTCGGCGGCCGCAGCGCAGGAGCCCGCTCCGCGTGCCGGATCGGCCGGTCGGCCGGAGCCGCGGGCATCCTCGCCCTGGCCTTCCCGCTGCACCCGCCCGGCAAGCCGGAGTCGTCCCGGCTCGACGAGCTGCTCGGCGCCCGGCTGCCGACGCTGGTGGTGCAGGGTGGCAACGATCCGTTCGGCCGACCGGAGGAGTTCCCCGACGGGATCGACCTGGCCGTCGTACCCGGCGCGGACCACGGGCTCAAGGTGCGCAAGAGCGGCCCGGTCGACCAGGAGCAAGCGCTCTCGATCGTGCTGGAGGCGACCCTGGAGTGGGTCGTGCGCGAGGTGGCCGGGAATCGAGCCGGCTGAGGGCGGCCGGGTCCGGTGACCGCCGGGATGTACAGATCAAACATTTGGTTTATTGTCGTGTCATGAGCACAGCGCCCGTTCTCCGGAGCAGCAGCGAGCCCACGAAGGGCTTCAGTGACGCCGTCGTCCTGCAGCGCCCCGGCCGGCTGATCCACGTGTCCGGTCATGTCGGCTTCGCCCCGGACAGCACCGAGCTGGTGACCGGTGGCCTGCGTGCCGAGGCGGAGGCGACCTTCGACAACATCGAGCGGACGCTGGCCGCGGTCGGTGCCGGGCTGGGCGATCTGGTCCGGCTGACCGCCTACCTGGTGGACCTCGACGAGTACGCCGAGTTCAGCGCGGTGCGCCTGCGCAGGTTCCGGGACAACCCGCCGGCCAGCGCCGCGGTCGGGGTCTCCGGCCTGCTCTTCGGGGCCCGCATCGAGATCGAGGGGACGGCGTTCCTCCCCGACGCCTGAGCGGTCACCAGGGCGGGCTGGCGGCCAGGTCGGCGAAGAAGGAGAGCGCGTCCGGGTTCCGCGTGCTGCCCGGATCGACCACGGCGGTGACCGGCTCGCCCTGCATGATCCGCTTGACCGGCACCTCCAGCAGCTTGCCGCTGATCGTTCGGGGCAGCTCAGGGGCGGCGACGACGAGATCGGGGACGTGCCGGGGCGAGACCCGCTCGCGGATGGCTGTCTTGATCCGGGCGATCAGCGAGTCGTCGAGGTCGGCGCCGGCGCCCAGCTCGACGAAGAGCACCAGCCTGCCGAGGTCGTCGTCGCGATGGACGTCCACGGCGAGCACGTCCACGATCCCGCCCACGGTCAGCACCGCCTGGTAGATCTCGCTGGTCCCGGCGCGCACCCCGCCCCGGTTGATGGTGGCATCGGACCGGCCGGCGACGATCACGCTGCCCCGGTCGGTGATCCTGACCCAGTCGCCGTGCGCCCACACCCCGGGGTACCTGGCGTAGTAGGTGTCCAGCAGTCTCCGCTCGCCGTCGGGTCCCCACATGCGGACCGGCATCGACGGCAGCGGCTTGGTGATGACCAGCTCGCCGAGCTCGTCGACCAGTGGCTCGCCGTCGGCACTCCAGGCCTCCGCGGCGACACCCAGGGCCCGGCACTGGATCTCGCCCCGGGTGATCGGCAGCGTCGGCACGCCGCACACCAGGGCGGAGGCCACCTCGGTGCCCCCCGAGGTCGAGAACAGCCACGCCGGGTCCGGCAGCTGCTCCAGGACCCAGTCATAGCACCGCGGCGGCAAGGGTGCCCCGGTCGAGCCGACGGCG
>CAZTHV010000351.1:0-3640 GCA_964613165.1 uncultured Marmoricola sp. | reverse complement strand
GGCCAGCGCTGGTCGACGGACGAGCCGCTATCGGGTCAGCGGGACCGTGACCGCGCCGGCGACCCCCCGTACCGTCAGGTCGCGGTGGGTCACCTCCAGCACTCGTGGCGGCGACTGCCGATAGAGCGCGGCCAGGTCCTCGGTGTGGACGTCGCCCATCCCGTCGTAGGAGGCGGCGAGCAGGCGGCCGGTGTGCGCGTCGTAGGCCGCCGAGAGCGCCAGCCGGGTGCCGGCGTCGTCGGTCGGACCGTGACCGTGGTCGACGAAGGCGATCCGCCGGCCGTCGCGCGAGGCGACCAGCGAGGAGACGTCGGTGAACCCGGTGGGCTGGGCACGCGACAGATCGGTGAACCACAGCTCATCGCCGTTGAGGAAGAAGACGCCCCCGCGCACGACCGTGTAGGCGTCGACCCGCAAGGGCGCCAGCGGGACCGAGCGCGACCCGACCGTCACCGTCGAGTCCTCGACCGTGACGGCATCACTCGGCCGGACCGGCCCGGAGCCGACCGGGAGGCTGGGCAGCAGCGGCAGCTCCGGCCCCAGCGTGGTGGTCACCTCCGGCCGGACCAGCTCGTCGTCCGGCTGGGTCTGGCACGCGGACAGCAGCAGTCCGGAGATCAGCGCCGCGGCCAGCCCGAGGAGCAGCCCGGGGCGCATCCCCGCGACAGCCCACAGTCCCCGTCTCCCCGACACGCGAACCAGTGTGCCATCGAGTCCCTCGGCCGAGGCCGGATCCGCGCGACGGGTCAGCCGGCAAGCCGGCGTACGGCGGCACGCAGCTCCTGCTCGGGATCGAGTCCCGCCGCGTGCGCCTCGGCGGCCAGCGCCAGCAGTCGGTCGCCGAGATCCCCCTGAGTGGGATCGGAGGCCGGGTCGACGGCCGGTCGCCCGGCGCGTTCGAGCCGCTCCAGCGCCTTGACCGCGCGCAGCAGCGCCGGCAGCTCCTCGGGCACGCCGTCCATCAGCCCGGGTCGCTGCCTCTCGGCCGCCTTGATCCGTTCCCACTGCTCGTTGATCGACTCCGGGTCGGGCGCGGGGGCCCCGGCCTCGGGGTCGAACACGTGCGGATTGCGCCGTACCAGCTTGGTCACCAGGCCGGCCGCGACATCCTCGATGCCGAAGCGGCCCTGCTCCTCGGCGATCGCCGCGTGGAAGTAGACCTGCAGCAGCAGATCGCCCAGCTCCTCGCGCAGATGGGCCCCGCCGTCGCCCACATCGCCGGCCTCGATCGCCTCCAGCGTCTCGTAGGTCTCCTCCAGCAGGTAGCGGGCCAGCGACTCATGGGTCTGGCCCGCCTTCCAGGCGCACTCCCGGCGCAGCCGGGTCATCACCTCGGCGAGCTCGACGAGGGCAGAGGGCTCCGGCAGTGGCCCCGGCGGTGGAGTCTCAGCCACACCGCTGGGCATCGGGCAGGCCCATCACCCAGGACGGCGCCGGGTCCGAGGAGGCCGCCTGCTTGGCGAACGCCGAGACCGGCACCGAGATGGACGGGTCCTGCTGGCCGGCGACGCCTTCGGCGTCCGGGCCGAAGGACGGGTCGATCCGGATGCTGACCGACGTGCGGAACCGGCCCTGCAGCGCGGCCTCGGCGTTGCGCAGCTCGTCGTCGTTCGGCTTGGTCACGCCCTTGTCGGCCAGCTCGGCCTGGGCAAGCGCCATCAGCTGGAACTGGCCGCGGTAGAACCTGGTGATCAGCTCCCGGGTAGCGTCGCGATCCTTCGCCTTGACCGTGTCCAGCGCACCGTCCAGCTGCTCCAGCGCCGCGCGGTACTGCGCGGTGTCGTACTCGGGCTGCTCGGCCGCACCGAGCTGGCTGTTGATCTCCGCCTCGACCAGGGCGTTGACCGCCTGGGCGCGCACCTTGCTGATCGGGACGGCGGAGGCGCCCGGCATGCCCCGCTGCGCTGCCATGCTGTCGCACTGGACCCGGGTCAGCAGGTCGACGTCGGACATCGGGATCACCGTGCCGTCGACCCGTGCTGCGACGCCGCTGTCCTGGGAGCAGCCGCCCAGGAGGAGCGCGCCGACGACGCCGAGAGAGGCCAGGGCGGCGGCCCGCCCGGCACGTCCGGTGAGGTTCACGACTGGCTCTCCTGCTTCTGTGGCGCTGTGCTCTTCGGTGACGCTGTGCTCTTCGGTGGCGCCGCGTCCGGGTCGATCACGTCGTCGACCAGCCGCGTTGCCCAGGCCAGCAGGTCCTCGTCGCGCAGCGGCTGCGCGCCGAACGTCGCGGGCTGAGGACGCGGCACCAGCATCGTACGCACGCCGGCCTTGAGCAGGCTCTTGGGGTAGACGCGCTGGAGGCGTACGACGCGCGAGTCCGGCAGCTCGACGGGGGCGAACCGGATGTGCTTGCCCTGCACCGCCACCTCGGTCAGGCCGGCCCGGCGCGCACGGGCCCGGAAGCGGGCGACCTCCAGCAGCCGGACGACCGGTGCCGGCGGCTCGCCGTACCGGTCGCCGAGCTCCTCGCGGATGGCGGTGACGTCGTCGCCGGAGCGGACCTCCGAGAGCCGCTTGTACATCTCCAGCCGCAGCCGCTCGCTGGGCACGTAGTCGTGCGGGAGGTGGGCGTCGACCGGCAGCTCGATGCGCACGTCGGCGACCTCCTCGGGCTCGATGCCGTCGTTCCTGAAGTCGGTGACCGCCTCGCCGACCAGGCGGACGTAGAGGTCGAAGCCGACGTCGGCGATGTGCCCGGACTGCTCGCCGCCGAGCAGGTTCCCGGCCCCGCGGATCTCCAGGTCCTTCATCGCGATCGCCATGCCACCGCCGAGGTCCGAGTGCTGCGCGAGGGTGGCCAGCCGCTCGTGCGCGGTCTCGGTGAGCGGCTTGTCCGCCGGGTAGAGGAAGTAGCCGTAGGCCCGCTCCCGGCTGCGCCCGACGCGGCCACGGAGCTGGTGCAGCTGGGAGAGACCGAGGGTGTCGGCCCGCTCGATGATCATCGTGTTGGCGTTGGAGACGTCCAGCCCGGACTCGACGATGGTGGTGCAGACCAGCACGTCGAAGCGCTTCTCCCAGAAGTCCAGCATCACCTGCTCGAGCCGATGCTCACCCATCTGGCCGTGGGCCGTGGCCACCCGCGCCTCGGGGACGAGCTCGCGGAGCCGGGCGGCGGCCTTGTCGATGGAGCTGACCCGGTTGTGGATGAAGAAGACCTGCCCGTCGCGGAGCAGCTCACGACGGATCGCCGCGACCACCTGGCGGTCCTCGTAGGCGCCGACGTAGGTCAGCACCGGGTGCCGCTCCTCCGGGGGCGTGGTGATCGTGGACATCTCCCGGATGCCGGTGATCGCCATCTCCAGGGTGCGCGGGATCGGGGTCGCGCTCATGCTGAGCACGTCCACGCTGGTGCGCATCCGCTTCATCTGCTCCTTGTGCTCGACGCCGAAGCGCTGCTCCTCGTCGACCACGATCAGACCGAGGTCCTTGAAGCGGATGTCGGGGTTGAGCAGCCGGTGTGTGCCGATGACGATGTCGATCGAGCCGCCGGCCAGGCCGTCGATCGTCGCCTTCGCCTCCGCGTCGGTCTGGAAGCGGCTCAGCGGCTTGAGGACCACCGGGAAGCCGCTCATCCGCTCGGCGAAGGTGGAGTAGTGCTGGCTGACCAGGAGTGTGGTCGGCACCAGCACGGCCACCT
>CAZTHV010000350.1:0-3668 GCA_964613165.1 uncultured Marmoricola sp. | reverse complement strand
GACCACGCGGTGGCCTCGGCGGCCCGATCCCGCAGCGTCTCGAGCGCGTCGACCAACCGCAGCAACGGATGCTGCGGGACGAAGGACGGGCCGATCGACATGAGACAAGTCCACCAGCAGGGACCGACACAACCCCGCGAAACCCCTATGGTTGAGGGCGAAAGTCTAGACCAGCGAGATCGAAGGTCGGGCGGTGGAATGAACCCAGCCACCGGGCGGGTGGGAGTGCCCGGTGGCTGGGGGTTCCCACCCGGGAGAAGGGTGGGAACGCTGGCGGGCCGGACGAGCGCGACCCCGGAGCGGGACCGACCACGATCGGTCGCGATCCAGAGGTCCTGCCCGAGGGCCAGTCCCGGGCAGGACCTTGTCTGGATGGGGTCAAGAGCCGGTGAAGGGCTGCTACTTCCTCTTGACCTTGACCTTGACCGCCTTGCTGACCGCGGCATTGTGGGTGGCGTCGCCGGCGTAGCTGGCGCTCAACGTCCACTTGCCCTTCTTGGGCAGCTTCTTGAGCTTGACCTTCGCGACCCCGTTCTTCTTGAGGGTGCCGGTGGCCTTCTTGGCCTTCTTGCCCTTCGTCACCGTCACGGTGACCTTCCCGGTCGCCACGGTGCCGCCGGTCACGGTGACCTTGGCCTTGCCCGCCTTCCTCACGGTCGGCTTCTTGACCACCTTCACCACCACCGCCGGCGTGACCTTCGCCGGAGTCGGAGGCTTGACCACCGGGGCAGTGACCGTGACCGGGATCGAGATCGACACCACCGGCGCCTCCGAGCCGCGGGTCGCGGTGGAGCGGTACACGATCTGCTGCCCGGCGTACGCCGTGGTCAGAGCCAGAGTCGCCTCAGTGCCCACGACCGCATCCCCCGGTCCACCGGGAGCACGCACCCACTCGTTGGTCACACTCACGCCCTCGGTGGCCGAGAAGACCGCCGGGTTGCCGGTCAAGGTGTTGCCCACCAGCGGCGCGGGCGTGCTGCTGATCGAGGCCGGCGTGGTCACGGCGACCGGGTCCACCGGCGCCGCCTCCACCTCGTCGGTCGGCTCCGAGACCGAGGCCACGTCATCGGCTCCCAACGGCTGATGAGCGACGGTCACGAACACCAGCTGCTTGCCCTCGTCCGCCGACGACGGGGTGTACGTCACCTCGGTGCTCAACGGCGCGTCGTCCTCGTCGTACCCGGTGTAGTGCCAGGCCACCTCCGTGGAAACCACCGATCCGGCGAACGTCGCCGGGGTTCCGGTCAGAGACACACCTACCCGGGGAGCAGCCGAGACACTCGAATCTGTAGCCACCGTCACCGGCTCGGCCACGATCGCCTGAAAGGAGCTGTACCCACTGGGGTCGCCGGTCACGTCGAGCACCCAGCCCTGGATCTCGGTCGGCGGCTGATAGTCCTCGTGGATATCCAGGCCGTTGCTGCAGTCCCAGACCGCGACCCGGCCATGCTCGGTGCGCACCGTACAGTTGCCGCCCACCTTGGCGACCTGGACCGCCCCCTCCATCTCCGTAGGGGCATGAGGATCGACCGCCACCGAGTTCGCCGCGATGCCGAACTTGACGATCTCACCGGACCGCCGGAGCCCGACACCGGCATCGATCGCCACAATCGGGTCCGTCGCGTCGGCAGGGGCCACCACCACCGGCCCGTTGCTGGTGTCCACCGCGACCACCGACCCGTCACCACGCAACACGAAGCCGGTGGAAGCCTGTGACGCGAGTTCGACCGCATCGGTGAGCACCTCCCCGGTGTCCAGATCGGCGACGATCTCGTAGCCGAAGTTCGCCGAGACCATCCCGACCCGGCCGTCGACCAGCCGGATCAGCCCGACCGTGGACCCGATCGCCACCTGGTCGGCCTCCACCGACCGGCCGTCTCCCTCCTCGCCGTCGAGTGCGTCCAGGCTCACCGTGGCGCTGGTCGCGCCGTCGCCGAGCGTCTTGACCAGACCGCGGGTCGATCCCCACACCCGCACCGACCCGTCGGTCAGCACCGCGACCGCGCTGTCGCCACCGTAGACGTCGATCGCACGGATAGGCTGGCCGGCCACGTCCCCGATCTCGCTGACCACCGACCCACTGCTCCTGAGCAACGCGAAGGTCCCGTCCGCCTTGATCCCCACCAACGCATTGCTGCCCGTCGCAGTGCCGACCCAGGGGCCCTCGGCTGCCGGGTAGCTGGCCCGGAACGGCGTGTTGACACCGTTCCAGCCCCACTGCTCGATCCCACCGGCCACACCCCCGGCGGCCAACGCCGTCGCCCGCACCGGAACCGTCGCGACCATGGCCGCGGCCATTCCCAGCACCGCTACCGCGGCGGTCCACCGCCGCGCCTGCGGCCTACTGCGCACTGCTCTCACCACGTTGTCATCTCCTCGACTCGAACCACTCATCTGCATGTCTGGTTGCCTCCTACATCTCTGGCAGGCCCCGGTCAGCCGTCGTCACGGGTCGGGTAGGGGATCCCCGGCAGCGGCTGGCATGGCGCCGGGTCGCTGATGCAGCCCACGCCCCGGTAGCCCTCGATGCCCTCGCTGCGCACCTGAACTCGGTTCCCGGGACCAGAGACGGTCGCGCTCACCAACGCGGAGACGTCCTCACCCGAGGCCGTCCGGCATCCGCCGAACGGGGCGATGTCCACGCTCCCGGAGAGCAGGCCACCACCGATGAAGCTGAAGTTGGGAGCCATCATCAACCACGTCTCGTCGTCCATGCCGGGAGGGCGAACGACGCCGTGGCTGCGATCCGGATCCAGGTTGTAGGAGTCGAATCCGGCCAGCCTCATCACGCTGCGCTCCCGCGGCCGGCACTCACCGGCCAGCCTCAGGTCGACCCCGTCCACCCTCAGGCCGGTGATCGAGATGTCCACCGGGGCGTCCAAACGCACCGCCGGGCTGTAGACCTCGACGTCGTCCGGGCCCGCGTGCGGACCCAGCCCGGGGCAGAACGCGTTCGCCGACTGACTGATCTCATAGCCCACCGGCAGGTCGTCGGCGTCCCGCGGCTGGGCGACCAGCACCTCCGCCTCCACCGGGATGGTGCCGAACGCCACCGTCCGCACGAGGAACGGGCCCACATACCCGTATCGCGACGGCGCGGCACTGCTCGTGGAGATGAAGTACAGCGGCGCGCTGTAGGTGGTCGTCCTCATGTAGGGCCACAGCCGCCGACACGTATCGTCACTCGCCCCGCCGGTGAGCCTGTTGAACGCCGCCACGAACATCGGCGGAAGCCGCACCCACTGCTTGGCCGACGCCACCTCGTTGATCCCGGTCGCCCGGGGACCGAGCCAACCGCCGCCGCCGCGATGCAACGGCAACCCCGGATACTCCGGGTCCTCTGCCGCGCTCGACGGCAACGACGCCGCGGTCAACAGCAGACCCACCACCAGCACGGCCTTCACCAGCCGGCCGGTGAACCTCAAGAGCACGCGGGGTCGTCCCGGTGTGGGGCGGGCCTGACGACTCACGGCGTTCCCTTCCTTCGCGGTGGGTGAGCTCGGCCGGCGCTGACGACCGGCGTGTCACTCGACCGGCGACCGAGCCGGACGGCAGCGACCTTGCCTCCGGGGCTGCACCGAAGGCATGCCTCGACCGGGGCAGGGACCCGAAACTGTCGACGACGCTTGAAAACGAGGCCATAGCGATGGTCGAAAGCGAGGCCACCC
>CAZTHV010000349.1:558-3737 GCA_964613165.1 uncultured Marmoricola sp. | reverse complement strand
CAGGCGCTTGAGCGCGATCGCCGCGCCCATGCCGCCGAAGCCCGCGCCGACGACGATGACCTGGTGATCCGTCATGTGCTCACTCGCCTTCTTGAACGAAGTTCAATAGCGGGTCGAGCCTAGTCTGTCCTCATGCGGATCATCAAGCACGGGCACGCCTGCGTTCGACTGGAGGACGCCGGGCATGCGCTGGTCGTCGACCCAGGGATGTTCGCCGACGCTGCCGCGGTCGAGGGTGCGACCGCCGTCCTGCTCACTCATGAGCACGCCGACCACGTCGATGTCGGCAACCTGCGCGCCACCGACGCGCCGGTCTTCACGATCGGCGCGGTGCACGCCAAGCTCGCCGCCGAGGCGCCGGACGTCGCCGAGCGCGTGACGGTCGTGGCCCCCGGCGACCTGTTGGACATCGGCGTGCCGGTGCGCGTCGTCGGCGAGACGCACGCCGAGATCCTGCCCGACCTCCACTTCGACAACAGCGGCTACCTGATCGAGATGGGTGGCCTGCGGATCTTCCATCCCGGCGACGCACTGACCGTCCCGGACGAGCCGGTCGATCTGCTCTGTCTGCCGGTGAGCGCGCCCTGGCTGAAGGCCTCGGAGTGCGTCGGCTTCGCCGAGGCCGTGGGCGCACCGCGCTCGCTGGCGATCCACGACCTGGTCTATTCCGAGTTCGGCCTGGCCACCCTCGACGGCCACATCACCCGGATCCTGGACGCCCGCGGGCAGTCCTATGTCCGGCTGCCGGCAGGCGCCGAGCTGTGACCTGCCGCAGTCAGTCGGCGGTGAGGGCGTCGCGCACCGGGACGAACTTGGCCTGAGCCTCGGCCAGCTCCGCCTCGGGGTCGGAGTCGGCGACGATGCCGCAGCCGGCGAAGAGGCGGACGTTCGTGCCGGCGTACTCCGCGGAGCGCAGCGCGATTCCGAACTCGCCGTCGCCCGACGCGTCCATCCAGCCGACCGGGCCCGCGTAGCGGCCGCGATCCATCCCCTCGATCTCGGCGATCATCGCCACGGCGTCGGTGGTGGGGGTGCCGCCGACGGCGGCGGAGGGGTGCAGCGCCGCGGCCAGCTCGAGGACCGAGGAGCTGTCGGTCTCGGGGACGACGCCGGCGACGTCGGTGGCCAGGTGCATCACGTTGGGCAGGTGCAGCACGAACGGCGACTCCGGCACGTTCATCGACGAGCAGTGCGGCGCCAGCGCCTCGGCGACGGAGCGGACGGCGTACTCGTGCTCCTCCAGGTCCTTGGACGAGCGCGCCAGGGTCGCGGCCAGCGCGAGGTCGCGCTCGTCGTCGCGGGTACGCCGGATCGTGCCGGCCAGGACACGCGAGGTGACCAGGCCCCGCTCGCGGCGGACCAGCAGCTCAGGGGTGGCGCCGAAGAGACCGTCGACGTGGAACGTCCAGCACATCGGGTACGCCGCCTCGAGCCGGCGCAGCGGCCAGCGGACGTCCACCGGCTGCTCGGCCGTCGCCACCAGCTCGCGGGCGAGGACCACCTTCTCCAGCTCGCCGGCGTTGATCCGCGACACCGCGTGGCTGACGATCGCCTCCCAGGCGGCTCCGTCCACGTCGCCGTCGGTGAAGACCACGGTGCCGGGGGCGGGCGGCTCCGGCTGCGGGTGCAGCTCGGGAGCCGGCGCCAGCTCGTCCTCGCCGATCACGGTGACCCAGGCCCGGTCGCCGCGGCGGCCGACCACGACGTGGGGGACCACCAGCAGGCTGTCCCCGGGCTCGTCGGCGAAGGCGAAGCTGCCCAGGCAGATCAGCCCGGTGCCGGGGGTGTCGACCTCGTCGCGGACCACCGCGGCAGCGGACACGCGGTACCACCAGTCGATCGCCTCGGCGAAGCGACCCGGCCCCGAGGTTCGCACAGAGGCGGCAACCCCCCAGCCCACCACGCCCTCGCCACGCCGCAGCCAGGCCGTCGGCGCGTCCGCGGGGAGCAGATCCAGCAGTGGGCCCGGGTCGCCGACGGCGACGGTCCGGGCAACGAGCCGGGTCCCTGGCCCGGGGGACACATCGGCGCTGGGTGAGACTGTCACGAGGGGACAGCCTACGACCGGGCAGAGCATCCGCCCGCCCCCGACCTCTGCCCCCAGCCCTATCCTGGCCCGGTGACCCGTGCCGATCTGGACAAGCAGCCCGCGCAGGTGCGGGCGATGTTCGACGACGTCGCCCCCCGCTACGACCTGACCAACGACGTGCTCTCGCTCGGGCAGGACCGGCGGTGGCGCAAGCTGGTCATCGATGCGGTCGACCCCAGGCCGGGGGAGCTGGTGCTCGACCTGGCAGCCGGCACGGGTACGTCGAGCCAGCCGTTCCGTGACCGCGGCGCGACCGTGGTGCCGTGCGACTTCTCCGTCGGGATGCTCCGGGTGGGCAAGCGGGCGCTGCCGCACCTGCCGTTCGTGGCCGGTGACGGCACCCGGCTGCCGTTTCGCGACGACACCTTCGACGCGGTGACGATCTCCTTCGGGCTGCGCAACATCGTCGACCCCGACGCCGGTCTCCGCGAGCTGCTGCGGGTGACCAAGCCGGGTGGGCGCCTGGTCGTCTGCGAGTTCTCCGCGCCGACCTGGGCTCCGCTCCGGACCGTCTACATCGAGTACCTGATGAGGGCGCTGCCGCCCATCGCCCGCGCGGTCTCCTCCTCGCCGGACGCCTACGTCTATCTCGCCGAGTCGATCCGCGCCTGGCCCGACCAGCCCGGCCTGGCCCGCCGGATCGGCGCCGCCGGCTGGACGCACGCGGAGTGGCGCAACCTCTCCGGCGGCATCGTCGCCCTCCATCGAGCCACGGCCTCCGACGGCATTTAGACAACGTCTACGTTCGCTAAATCCGCAGGTCAGTGGGCAGATGCGGATGTGGGAGGCGGGTTCGCATCGCGCCGCGCCGGGCTTTATGCTGCCCTTGTCGCGAGTTCGTGAAGATGTTCACAAGCGCACAACATCCGTGACGCAAGACACACGTCGGAAGGTGAGGCATGGAGCTCTACACACCGATCCTGGCGCTCCTCGTCCTGGCCACGGGATTCGCGGTCTTCTCCGTGGTGATGAGCGCGGTCGTGGGGCCCAAGCGCTACAACCGGGCGAGGCTGGACTCCTACGAGTGCGGCATCGAGCCGACGCCGCAGCCGGCGGGGGGCGGCCGGTTCCCGGTCCGCTACTACATCAC
>CAZTHV010000349.1:0-548 GCA_964613165.1 uncultured Marmoricola sp. | reverse complement strand
TTCTCGGTGAAGTTCTACGTGACCGCGATGCTCTTCATCATCTTCGACATCGAGATCATCTTCCTCTACCCGATCGCCGTGGCCTTCGACCAGATGGGCACCTTCGCGCTGGTGGAGATGGTGCTGTTCATCGTCCCCCTCTTCGTCGCCTACGTGTACGTATGGCGCCGCGGCGGCCTCGACTGGGACTGAGGAGTCACTGAGTCATGGGTATTGAAGAGAAGCTGCCGTCCGGGGTCCTGCTGACCACCGTCGAGGGCGTCGCCGGCTACATGCGCAAGGCCTCGTTCTGGCCGGCGACCTTCGGGCTGGCGTGCTGCGCGATCGAGATGATGACCACGGGCGGCCCGAAGTACGACCTGGCCCGCTTCGGCATGGAGGTCTTCCGGGCCAGCCCCCGCCAGGCCGACCTGATGATCGTCGCCGGCCGGGTCAGCCAGAAGATGGCCCCGGTCCTGCGCCAGATCTACGACCAGATGCCCAATCCCAAGTGGGTGCTGGCCATGGGCGTGTGCGCCAGCTCCGGCGGCATGTTCAACAACTACGCG
>CAZTHV010000348.1:0-3738 GCA_964613165.1 uncultured Marmoricola sp. | reverse complement strand
CCTCCGGCTGGGTCTCTGCTCCGGCCTCCGGTTCGGTCTCTGCTCCGGCCTCCGGCTGGGCCTCCGCTTCGGCTTCTGCCTCGATCTCCGGTTCGATCTCTGGCTGGACCGCTGGGGTCTCGCTCACGCGTCTTCTCCCTCGTCGAGGTCGTCGGTGCTCGGTTGCTGGGACGGAGCCCGCTTCGGGCCGCCCTTCTTACGCTGGCTGCGCGACTGCCGCTTGGGCTGCTGTCGCTGCGGCGCCGGCTTCTCCGGCTCGATCTCCGGCTCGGCGTCCTCGATCACCGTCTCGCCGCGCCGGCGGGCCTTCTCCGCGTCTCGGGCCTGCTTGGCCCGGGCCGCCTCGGTGTTCGGTGCCGGGTTGTTCCGGATCACGTAGAACTGCTGGCCCATCGTCCACAGGTTCGAGGTCGTCCAGTAGAGCAGCACCCCGATCGGGAAGGCGATGCCCCCTACCGCGAAGACCACGGGCAGCACGTAGAGCAACAGCTTCTGCTGTTGGGCGTACGGGCCGGTGAGTGCGTCGGCCGGCATGTTCTTGCTCATCAGCTGACGCTGGGTGAGGAAGGTGGTCGCGGTCATCGCCAGCACCAGGATCGCCGCGAGGATCTGGACGTTGAGCGAGTCAGCCCTGGTGAAGCTGTCGGAGATCTCCGCACCGAAGATCTTCGCGTTGCTCAGCGAGTTCACATCCGACTGCGTCAGCACGCCGCGCGTCTTGTCCTGGGAGGCCAGATTGAGCAGCCGGAAGAGCGCCAGGAAGATCGGCATCTGCACCAGGATCGGCAGGCACGAGGAGAACGGGTTCGTCCCGGTCTCCTTGTAGAGCGCCATCGTCTCCTGGGTCAGGCGCTCACGGTCGTGGCTGTACTTCTTCTGCAGCTCCTTGACCTTGGGCTGCAGCAGCTGCATGTTCCGGCTGGACTTGATCTGCTTGACGAACAGCGGGATCAGCGCCGCCCGGATCAGCACGGTCAGGCCGATGATCGACAGCGCCCACGATGCCCCGGAGTCGCTGCCGAAGACGGTGCCGAAGACCCGGTGGAACCCGACCAAGACGACCGAGATCAGGTAGTACAGCGGCGTCATGACGAAGCCGCCGATGTCGGAGAGGAAGCCCACTCAGACTCCTTGGGTGGTGGTGGACCCGACGGCGTCAGGCGACGACGGGGAGGTTCGAGGGCGCGGCACCGGGTCGTAGCCGCCGGCCGCCCAAGGGTGACAGCGGCCCAGCCGGCGTACCGCCAGCCAGGTGCCCTTGAGGCTTCCGTGCACCGTCACCGCCTCCAGCGCGTACGCCGAGCAGGACGGGTGGTAGCGACAGACCTGGCCATAGAGCGGGCTGATCAGCAATCGGTAGGCACGCAGCAGGCCGATCAACGGGTACCTCAGCGGGTCGGCCAGAACCCGACCCAGGATCAGCCGCGGCGTGCTCACCGGCTCACCCTGCCAGGAAGGCGATCGAGCAGCCGGTCGACCTCGACGCCGAGCACGTCGTACGACGCCTCCGCCGATGCCGGCAGTGCCCGGACCACGAGCACGCCGGAGCGCGGGAGCGAACCGAGTCGCTCCCGGAGCAGATGACGGAGTCGGCGCTTCACGCGATTGCGGGTCACGGCGGGACCGACCGAGCGAGCGACCACGAAGCCGATCCGTGCCCCAGGCGCTGTGGACTCCCGGGTAGGCGCGGATCGACCGGTGCCGGTGAGGGCCGCCCCACCGGGCTCTGGGTCGGTGATCAGATGCAGCACCAGCAGCGCGCCGCCGGCCCGCTTGCCTCGTCGCACAGTGCGACGGAAGTCCTCAGCGGACCGCAGCCTGTTCGCCGCTGGCAGCACACCCGTGCCCGCCTCAGACTGCCAGGCTCTTGCGACCCTTGCGGCGACGGTTGGACAGGATGGCGCGGCCGGCGCGGGTCCGCATCCGCAGACGGAAGCCGTGCACCTTGTGCCGGCGCCGGTTGTTCGGCTGGTACGTGCGCTTGCTCACGAGTCTTCTCCAGGTGTTGTGGGGACGTGTCCACCCCGGTTCGCACGACACGCTGGCACCGTCTCCCGGTCCCGGCCCGGATGCGGACACTGAGTGCCACATCGGGGCCGGCACCGATCACGGGCACCGCGCATCCGCGCGTCGGGCACGCCGAGCGAAAAGCTCGGCGATCCCGGTCGTGGACATGCGGCACCGGTCGAACCGGATTCGACCGCCCCACGGTACGTGGTCGCCGGAAGCGGGGTCAATTCGGCCCAGGCCTGCCGGCCCCGGCGCCAACCCGCCACCATCGCATCGATAGCCTTCGCCAGGCACGCCGACACGCCGAGAGAACCCTCAACCAGCGCTCCAGGCCTGTGGACAACTAGTTGATCCAGCCGTCTCCGAGTTGTTAGCGTCCGGCCACAGGCACTGCCCGACGAACCCCGGATCGACCCACGGGCCGCGATCGTGCCCAGGATGCCGGCGAATTCGGCCGATCGAGGATCATCCGCCGGCACCCTGCACACCCTGTGGACAAAGGTGTGGATGGATCACAACGAGAAGAGGACACCCGACGCCGTGGAGCCGCCGCACCGAACGCCCGAGCAGGATGCCACCGGCCCAGGTGCGGGTCCAGCCGCAGCCGGCGATCTGGACGCTCTCTGGCCCGCCGTTCTCGACAGCTTGGCTCCCAACCAGCGGGTGTGGCTCGCTGCCAGCCGCCCGCTGATGCTGGCCGAGTCGACTGCCGTCATCGCCGTCCCCAACGAGTTCACCCGGACCCAGCTCGAGGGCCGGCTGCGCACCCGGCTCGAGGACACCCTGACCCATCACCTGGGCCGGCCGATCCGGATCGCGGTCAGCGTCGACGACGCTCTCCAGCCGACGGCGCCCCCGGGTGTCGAGACGGAGCCACCGACCCAGCCACTTTCTGGGCCACTTTCTGGGCCACTCTCCCGCCCGACCGCCGGTCGGTCCGTCGAGCCAACCCCGTTCGACGAGCGCGCAGTCCGGCCGGCAGCCCCTCCCATCGGGATCACGCCGAATACATCTATGGGTTTATCGACAAATCGGCAAATGGATTCATCGCTGACGACCGGGATACCAGACAGCCCGCTCAACCCGCGCTATACCTTCGAGACCTTCGTCATCGGCTCCTCCAACCGATTCGCCCACGCCGCCGCGGTCGCGGTCGCGGAGGCGCCCGGCAAGGCGTACAACCCCTTGCTCGTCTACGGCGACTCCGGACTGGGCAAGACCCACCTGCTGCACGCCATCGGCCACTACGTCCGGAGCCTCTACACCGGCGCCCGGATCCGCTACGTCAGCTCCGAGGCGTTCACCAACGACGTCATCAACGCGATCAAGGACGCCAACACCGCCGCGTTGCAGCGCCGCTACCGCGACGTGGACGTGCTGCTCATCGACGACATCCAGTTCCTCGAGGGCAAGCAGCAGACCCAGGAGGAGTTCTTCCACACCTTCAACGACCTGCACAACGCCAACAAGCAGATCGTGATCAGCTCCGACCGGCCGCCCAAGCGGCTCACCCAGCTGGAGGACCGGCTGCGCAACCGGTTCGAGTGGGGGCTCCTCACCGACGTCCAGCCGCCCGACCTGGAGACCCGGATCGCGATCCTGCGCAAGAAGGCCGCCGCCGACCATCTCCAGGCGCCGGCCGACGTGCTGGAGTTCATCGCCAGCCGGATCCAGACCAACATCCGCGAGCTCGAGGGCGCGCTGCGCCGGGTCACCGCGTTCGCCAGC
>CAZTHV010000347.1:0-3748 GCA_964613165.1 uncultured Marmoricola sp. | reverse complement strand
ACCAGCGCGGTGATCGGGGTGCCCTTGTCGTTCTCCTGCCCGAGGAACGCCGGGAAGTCGTCGGCACGGGCGGGGATGTACATCACCTCGGCGGCCATCAGCGTCCAGGCCAGATAGGCGCCCAGCACCGAGACGATGACCGCGACGCTGATGAAGACCTCGCCCCAGTCGCCGACGACGTGCTGGAAGAGACCGACCATCGAGGGCTGCCTGGTGGCCGCGATGTCGGGCTGCGGCATCACCGAATAGCTGGAGAGCGTGACCAGCATGAAGATCGAGAGCACGCTGAGGAAGCCGATCACGGTCGCCTTGCCGACGTCCGCGCGCTTCTTGGCGTACCGGGAGTAGACGCTGGCGCCCTCGATGCCCAGGAACACGAACGTGGTGATGATCATCGTGTTGCGGATCTGCTCGTCGAGGTTGCCCAGGTCGCCGTACCCGTAGGCGGTCCAGTTGTCGGCGAAGACGCCCGCGTCGAAGGCCACGAACAGGACCACGATGAAGACCAGGATCGGCAGCACCTTGAAGACCGTGACGATCCGGTTGATGACCGCCGCGTCCCGGACGCCGCGCGCGATCAGGTAGTGGAAGAGCCACACGCCGACGCTGCCGAGCGCCGCCGCCAGGACCGTGTCACCGTCGCCGAAGCCGTCGAAGAAGGCGCCCAGCGTGGCGCTGATGAAGACCCAGTAGAAGGTGTTGCCGGCCACCGCGCTCGCCCAGAAGCCGATCGCGGAGTTGAAGCCCGCGTAGTCGCCGAAGCCGGCCTTGGCATAGATGAACACGCCGGAGTCGAGCTCGGGCTTGCGGATCGCGAGATTCTGGAAGACGAAGGCGAGCATCAGCATGCCCGCGCCGGCGATCGCCCAGGCGATCAACGAGCCGAGGATGCCGGTGGCGACGCCGAACCGGGCCGGCAGCGAGAAGACCCCGGCACCGACCATGCCGCCGACCACCATCGCGGTCAGGGTGGGCAGGGTCATCTTGCGGGGAGCCGACGCCCCCTGGGTCTCTACGGCGGTCTGGCTCATGCCTGATCCTCTTCCATGACTGGGTCAGTCTTCTCGATCTTGAAGCCGGTCACGCCGTACAACACGCTCAGCGCCGGGCTGGCGTAGCAGAAGACGGCGTACGGCAGGTAGAGCAGCGTGGACACGCCGAGGGTCGCTCCCATGAAGGCGCCACAGGAGTTCCAGGGCACCAGCGGCGAGGTCACCGTGCCGCTGTCGGCGGCGAGCCGGGAGAGGTTGGTCGCGGCCAGGCCACGCCGGGCGAACTCGACCCGGAAGATCCGCGAGGGCAGCACCAGGGCGATGTACTGGTCACCCGCGACCACGTTGAGCCCGAAGGCACACACGAAGACCGTGAAGAAGAGCCGGCCGGTGCTCTGCGCCGAGGCGATCATCGGGTCGACCAGGCGCGAGATCAGCCCGAACCGCTCCAGGATCGTGCCGAAGGTGACCGCGCCGAAGATCAGCCAGAGAGTGAGGAGCATGCTGTCCATGCCGCCGCGGGACACCAGCCGGTCGACATCGCCCACCCCGGTGGACAGGTCGAAGCCGGTCGCCATCGCCTGCCACAGCGCCTTGATCGACTCGACCACCACATTGCCGCTGCCACCGATGAACTGGGCTACCAGATCCGGCTGCGTGAAGGCCGCCAGGACGCCCGCGAAGAGCGCCGAGGCCAGCAGCGCCAGCGACGCGGGAACCTTGCGGATCGACATGTAGGCGAGCAGCACCAGTGGCAGCAGGTTGACCGGATGGATCCAGAAGAACTCGCTGAGGGCATCCAGGTCGGTCTCGGTGGCGACCGTGCTGCCCTCCCCCGGGCCGTTGGTCCAGCCCAGCACGAGGAAGACCACGACGGCGATGGCGAACGCCGGCACGGAGGTCCATACCTGCCGCTTGATGTGCTCGTACGGGTTCACCCCGACCATCTGGGCGGTGAGGATCGTGGTCTCCGACAGCGGCGAGGTCTTGTCGCCGAGGTAGGCGCCGGAGATGACGGCGCCGGCGGTGATCGCCGGCGAGACGTCGAGCATGGTGGCGATGCCGACCAGTCCGACGCCGATGGTCGCGGCGGTCGTCCACGAGCTCCCGATGCTCAGCGCCACCAGGCCGCAGATGATCGCCGTCGCGGCGTAGTACCAGCCGGGCGAGAGCACCTGGATGCCGTAGTAGACCAGCGTGGGGATCGTCCCGGAGAGGTTCCAGGTGCCGATCAGCGCACCGACCGCGAGCAGGATGAAGGTCGCGCTGGTCACCGAGGACATCGCGCCTTGCCCGGCCTCCTGGACCTCCTCCCAGGAGTGGCCGTTCTTGAGCACGATCAGCGCGGCGACGGCGCAGCAGGTCACCAAGGCGACCTGGATGGGGCCGTCGAGCGCGTCCAGGCCGAAGAGCGTCAGCGAGCCGGCGATCAGGACCGCGAGAGTGACCAGCGGGACGATCGCGTCGGCGAACGACGGCGCGCGCACCGGCCGGGCGTCGCCGGTGGGCTCGCTGGTCATTCCCGCATCATGACAGGAGATCGGCCCGGGCGGACCCAGCCGAATGGCTCAATTTTCCTCGCCGCGGGGACCGGGCCCCGGCACCTAGGCTGAGTCATGGCCACGCCGCCCCCTCCGCCCGAAGGCGGATCGATCGACCCCGAGACCCTCACCCGCAACTGGAACGAGCTGCTCCAGGAGCTGCGGGTGACCCAGACCGGCGCGCAGATCCTCACCGGCTTCCTGATCACGCTGCCGTTCACCAACCGGTTCGGCACCCTCGACTCGGTGCAGCGCGCCACCTACCTGGTGCTGCTGGTGTGCTCGGTGCTGACCACCGGCCTGATCGTGGCGCCGGTCGCCTTCCACCGGATGCTCTTCCGGCAGCGTCAACGGCTGTGGATCGTCGGCGCCGCCGACAAGGCGGCACGCGGCGGACTCCTCCTGCTCGCGCTGGTGAGCGCGGGCGTGATCTTCCTGGTCTTCGACCTGGTGGTCGGTCGGGTCGCCGGAATCGTCGCCGGCGGCGTCATCCTGGCGCTCCTGCTGGTGCTCTGGGTCGTGGTGCCACGCACCGCCGAGAGCCGGCTGCCGGCGGAGTAGCCGCGAGCCGCCGCAGCTCCGAGCGGGCTTCCCGGGAGAATCCAGCCATGACCACCGACCCCGACCCCGACTCCGGCTCCGGCTCCGGCTCCGGCCCTGGCTCCGATTCTGGCTCCGATTCTGGGCGGCCGCGCCGCCGCCTGCCGCGCCTCCCGCTCGCCCCGGTCGCCGCCGCCGTCGTCTTCTCCTGGCTGGCGCTCACCCCCTCGCTGCTCCCCCGTCCGGCGCTCTTCCAGGGACTGCTGTGCGCCGTCGCCGCGGCGCTCGGCTACGGCATCGGCAGCCTGGTCCGGTGGGCCGGACGACGTACCGGACGGTGGCCCACGGTCCCGTCGCTGCGACACGCCTGGATCTGGGCGGGCGCCGCCGAGGCGCTGGGCACGCTGGCGGTCCTGGCGTGGTACGCCCGGTGGACCCGGACGATGCGCGCCGACCTCGGCATGGAGCCGACCTCCGTGGGCCATGTCACCGTGGTCGCCCTCTCCGGGATCGTCCTCTTCCTGCTCATCCTGCTCCTCTCCCGCGGGCTCCGTGCCCTCGGCCGCCGGCTGGGGCGGTTGATCGGCAAGATCGCCCCCGCGCCCGTGGCGACCCTCGTCGGCGGACTGGTCGTCGCGTTGCTGACCGTGGCCGTGCTCGACAACGTGGTCGCGA
>CAZTHV010000346.1:0-3760 GCA_964613165.1 uncultured Marmoricola sp. | reverse complement strand
GGCGCTCCGCGCCAGGGCTGCGCCCGCCCGCCGGAGCTCGTCAGGGGTCGCCCCTCCCACGCCCACCAGGTGGACGACCCGGTCGGGGAAGGGGACGGTGGTGACCGTCCCCGCCTCGCCGGTCGCGCCGGCCGTCTCCAGCAACGCGGAGAGGTCGGCACCGACCCAGCCCGCCAGCTCGGCCCCGCCGGGCCCCAGGGTCACCGAGCTCGTCTCCGGGTCCTTCTCCGGTCCGTCGTCGAGACGACGGACCGGCACCGCGACCACCGCGGCACCGACGCTCGACGGCGCACGCGTGCTCACCTCGAACGCGGGCGGCCCCCATGGCAGCCCGACCAGCCCAGCCACGGCCCGAGTCGGCGCCGTGGCTACCCGACCACGTCCTTCAACGCGTCACCGAGTGCGCCCGCCTCCTCGGCGTTGAGCTCGACCACGAGCCGGCCACCGCCCTCGAGAGGGACCCTCATGACGATGCCACGACCCTCCTTGGTGACCTCCAGCGGCCCGTCGCCGGTCCGCGGCTTCATCGCCGCCATGCGCACACCTCTTCCTCTGCCGACTGTGCTGAGCGGGGTCCTCGGGACACCACGCTCAGGGCCCATTATTCCCCATCAGCGGATGCGATGGGCCCCCACTGCCGAGAGCAGGCCGGTTGGACCGCTCACCCGGGCCTGATGCCGGCTGACCGAATGGCCGTACTCCACGGTGAGGGCGATGCCGGGTAGACGCTTGTTGAACCACTGCGTCATGGTGCCGTGGCAGCCGGAGTTGCAGTTGAACACCCGGCGCGGCAGGCCCAGTCCATCGGCCAGCCGGAGGGCGAATTTGCGCCCGCGACGGTAGGAGGTGTCCACCCCGTTCAGCGGCTGGTGCAGGCTGACCACGAAGTCGGGGCGGACCCGCTTGAGGAAGCGCATCAGCGCCCGGGTCTCCGGCTCGGACCGCGGCCGCTTGCCGGAGTAGTAGGACCCGCCCTGACGCCGCCAGTTGACCGGGAAGTTGCGGTTGAGGTCCACGCCACGGGCGTTGCGGCGGCTGTGCCGGGCGTACCCGTCACGGTTGAGGTACGGGATCACCCAGATGTCCGCGCCGGCGATCGGCGCGCCATCGCGCAGGTTCAGCAGGATGCGCGCCGTACCCCGCTCGTTGCCGTGCATGGTGGAGAGGAGGACGACCTTGCGCGGTGACGCCGGGTCGCCGAGCCGCCAGGCACGAATGGGCCGGTGCTTGACGGTGCGGCCGATCACCCGGGACTCGACGACCGCTCGCCCCTTCGCCGCCTCCGCGCCGTGGACCGGGACGGCCGTGATCAGCCCCAGGAGCAGCAGGCCGGCAAGCAGCGCCGGGAGGATCGCGGCCGTGGTCGAGCGGCGGGCCGTGCGATCCATCAGTCCTCCTCGTCGGCGTCAGGCCGGCCGGGCTCGTGCTGCGGCTGCTCGTCCAACTGCTCGGCCAGCCGCTCCAGAAGCGCGTCGACCTCGCTGGCCCGATACCCACGGAAGGCCGTGGTGAACCGCAGCCGCCGCAGATCGGTGCCGCCGATCCGATCCTCCGGCACGGTCACGTCGCGCCGGTCGTCGAACGCCCGCGCCAGGGGCGCGCCCGGCCCGAAGGCGATGACCGCCGCGGCTCCGATCGCCACCAGGACCAGAGCCAGCAGCAGCCAGGTCACCGCTCCATCCCCGTGCGAATGCCCGGCTGCATGCCGGGCCGGCCGCTCTGCGCCTGCTCGTACGCCGCCACCATGATCCGCACCGCCTCGTCGGGGTCGTCGGTCACGGTCAGCATGTCCATGTCCTTCTCGTTGATCTTGCCGTCGGCCAGCACGGTCCCGCGCAGCCAGTCCAGCAACCCGGACCAGTACTCCGTGCCGATCAGCACGACCGGGAAGGAGGTGACCTTCTGGGTCTGCGCCAGCGTGAGCGCCTCGAACATCTCATCGAAGGTGCCCAGCCCGCCCGGCAGCACCACGAAGCCGCGAGAGTACTTCACGAACATGGTCTTGCGGGCGAAGAAGTAGCGGAAGTTGATGCCCAGGTCGACGTAGGCGTTCATGCCCTGCTCGTGGGGAAGCTCGATGCCGAGGCCGACGCTGACGCCGCCGGCCTCGATGGCGCCCTTGTTGGCGGCCTCCATCGCCCCGGGGCCGCCGCCGGTGATGACCGCGAAGCCGGCCTCGGCCAGGCCCGCGCCGACCTGTACGCCGACGTCGTAGAACGAGTCGTCAGGCCGCGTCCGGGCCGAGCCGAAGACCGCGATCGCCGGTCCCAGCTCGGCGAGGGCGCCGAAGCCCTCGACGAACTCGGCCTGGATGCGCAGCACCCGCCACGGGTCGGTGTGCACCCAGTCCGACGGGCCACGCGAGTCCAGGAGCCGTTGGTCGGTGGTGGAGAGATCCACCTGGCGGCCGCGCTGGACCATCGGGCCCTTGTGCCGGATACGTCGTTCGGTCATGCACTCACCTTCTCGTCGTGGGCCTTCGCGTCGGGGGCGAGCCAGGCCCGCAGGGTCGTCTCGCAGCGGGTGAGCTCCTCCACAGGGACATACTCGTCCTTGGTGTGCGCCAGCATCGGGTCACCCGGGCCGTAGTTCACCGCGGGTACGCCGAGCGCGGTGAACCGGGCCACGTCGGTCCAGCCGAACTTCGGCCGCGGCTCGCCGCCGACGACGGCGAGGAACTCTCGTGCCGCCGGGCGGTCCAGCCCCGGGAGCGCGCCGGGCGCCGAGTCGGTCAGCGTCACGTCGTACCCCTCGAAGAAGTCGCGGACGAAGGCGAGCGCCTCCTCCTCGTCGCGATCCGGCGCGAACCGGTAGTTGACGGTGAGCACGCACTCGTCGGGGATGACGTTGGTGGCCACGCCGCCGGAGATCAGGACGGCGTTGAGGCCCTCGTGGTACTCCAGCCCGTCGATCACCGGCCGCCGCGGCTCGTAGGCGTCCAGCCGGCGCAGCAGCTCGCCCGCGCCGTGGATGGCGTTGATCCCCCGCCAGGCGCGTGCGGAGTGGGCCCGTTCGCCGCGGACGGTGGCCTCGACACGAAGCGTGCCCTGGCAGCCGGCCTCCACCTGCGCGTTGGACGGCTCCATCAGGATCGCGAAGTCGGCCTCGACCAGGTCGGGCCGCTCGCCGGCGATCCGGCGCAGGCCGTTGTGGACCGCGGCGATCTCCTCGCACTCGTAGAAGACCCAGGTCACGTCGCGGACCGGCTCCGGCACGGTCACCGCCAGGCGCAGGGCAACGGCCACTCCGCCCTTCATGTCGCAGCTGCCCAGTCCGTGGAGCAGGGTGCCGTCGTTGCGCGAGGGCAGGTTGTCGTTCACCGGCACCGTGTCGAGGTGGCCGGCGATCACCACCCGCTCCCGCCGTCCCAGCGTCGTCCGCGCCACCAGCGAGCTGCCGATCCGGGTCACCTCCAGGTGCCCGGCCGCGCGCAGCACCGCCTCCACCTGGTCGGCCAGGCCCTCCTCGTTGCCACTGACCGACTCGATGTCGACCAGCGCTCCGGTGAGCGCCACCACGTCTGCGTACGGATCCAGACCCATGGGGTGCATCCTCTCAGTTCGAAGGCCCCGCTTGGCGTGCGATGGCTCCGCCCCGACCGGCCAGCGGCCAGGGCACGCTCGGTAGCCTGACGACATGCCTACCAATGCCTGGGGCTTCGGCCTGGCCACGATCGCCGACGACGGCACCGTCCTGGACACCTGGTACCACTCACCCGCCTTGGGCGAGGCACCGGAGGGAGCGACGGCGCCCGCTGCGC
>CAZTHV010000345.1:3206-3774 GCA_964613165.1 uncultured Marmoricola sp. | reverse complement strand
GGACGCTGTGGGAGCTGCTCGACGTCCAGGCGGTCACCGGCATCGAGCTGACCGACTCGATGGCGATGTGGCCCGGCGCCTCGGTGAGCGGCTGGTACCTCTCCCATCCGCAGTCGCAGTACTTCGTCGTCGGCCGGCTGGCCCAGGACCAGGTCGCCGACTACGCCCGGCGCAAGGGCTGGACCATGGCCGAGGCGGAGCGCTGGCTCTCCTCCAATCTCGGCTACAACCCGGAGGACTGAGTGAGCCCGGAGCTGCGGGCCGTCCTGTGGGACATGGACGGCACTCTGGTGGACACCGAGCCGTACTGGATGGACACCGAGTACGCCCTGGTGGCCGAGCACGGCGGGACGTGGAGTCGTGAGCAGGCTCTCACCGTCGTGGGCTGGGATCTGATGGACTCCGCGGCGTACATCCGCGAGCACGGCGGAGTGGACCTGTCCCCCGAGACGATCGTCGACCAGCTGCTCGACGGGGTCGTCGCCCGGGTTCAGGAGGTCGTGCCGTGGCGACCGGGGGCCGTGGACCTGCTGGTCGCCCTCGGTGAGGCCGGCGTCCCGTGCGGGCT
>CAZTHV010000345.1:0-3196 GCA_964613165.1 uncultured Marmoricola sp. | reverse complement strand
ACGTTCGGCACCATCGTCACCGGGGACAAGGTCGAGCTGGGCAAGCCGCACCCCGAGCCCTACCTCACCGCCGCGGCGGCGCTCGGCGTCGACCCTGGTGAGTGCCTGGCGATCGAGGACTCCAACACCGGCGCCCGCTCGGCCGAGGACGCCGGCTGCATCGTGCTCGTCGTGCCCAACCACGTCCCGGTTCTGGAGGGCCCGCGCCGGATGTTCCGGGACACACTGGACGGTCTGGGGCCGGCGGACCTCGCCCGTGCGTGGGTCGAGGCCCGGGAAGCGCTCACCACCGGATAGCGTTTCGGCGTGGCCCCAGCTGACGACCGCGCGCCCTCGCGCCCGCCCGGAACCTACCGGCTCGGGTCGATCGGTGGCGTCGACGTTCACGTGCGCCCGTCGTGGCTGGTGTTCGCCGCGCTGATCGCGGTCCTGCTCGCGCCCAGCGTCGACCGGGTCGAGCCCGGCCTGGGCCCGCTGAAGTACGTCGCCGGCGTCGCGTTCGCGGTGCTGCTCTATCTCTCGATCCTGCTCCACGAGGTCGCGCACGCGATGATGGCCCGCCACTACGGGCTGCCGGTGCGCTCGATCAGCCTGCAGTTCCTCGGCGGGATGACCGAGATGGACGGCGAGCCACGCACCGCCGGCCAGGAGTTCATGATCGCGGTCGTCGGGCCGCTGACCTCGATCGCTGTCGGGGTCGCCGCCCTGGGTGCCCAGCTCATCGTCCCCGACGGACTGGTCCGGCTCGCGTTCCAGGGCCTGGCCAGCGCGAACATCCTGGTCGGCGTGCTCAACCTGGTCCCCGGCCTCCCGCTGGACGGTGGCCGGGTGCTGCGGGCAGCGGTGTGGTCGATCACCGGCAACATGCACATGGGCACGATGGTCGCCGGCTGGGGAGGCCGCCTGGTCGCGCTCGCGGTGCTGGCCTGGCCGGCGCTGGCCCACCTGGCCTGGGACCTGCGACCGACCGTCCTGCACTACGCGATGGCCTGCCTGCTCGCCGGCTACCTGTGGGCGGGCGCCACCAGCTCGATGACCTCCGCTCGGATCCGGCGCCGGCTGCCCTCGCTCAAGGCGCGTCCGCTCGCGCGTCGCGTGGCAGTGGTCTACCGCGGGCTGACCGTCGCCGAAGCTGTCCGGGTAGCCCAGGAGAAGGGGGCCGGTGGGATCGTCCTGCGCGACGGCGACCGGCTGACCGGCATCGTCAGCGAGGCGGCGCTGACGGCCACACCCGAGGCGCGCCGGCCCCAGATGACGATCGACTCGATCGCGCGCACGATGGAGCCCGGCCTGACCCTCCCCGCCGACATCGCCGGTGAGGAGCTGGTGCTGGCGATGGCCCGCTACCCCGCCTCGGAGTACGTCCTGACCGAGGCCGACGGCACCGTCTACGGCCTGCTCGCCACCGCCGACGTGGATGCGGCCTTCAGTGCCGGGGGGCACCGATGAGCGAGCACGCGGGAGGGCCGCTGTCGGGGGTGCGCCGAGGCCCACTGGTCGCCGGCGAGTGGGTCAGGCTGGTCGACCAGAAGGGCAGGCGGCACAACATCCGCCTTGTGACAGGCACGGCGTTCCACACCAACCGCGGCGCGATCGAGCACGATCAGCTGATCGGGCGCGAGGAGGGCTTCACGGTCGTCTCCTCCTCGGGTGGGGAGTACCTCGTCTTCCGGCCTCTGCTCAGTGAGTTCGTGGTCTCGATGCCGCGCGGCGCCGCGGTCGTCTACCCCAAGGACGCGGCCCAGATCGTGGCGATGGCCGACGTCTTCCCCGGCGCCCGGGTCGTCGAGGCCGGCGCCGGCTCCGGCGCCCTGACCTGCTCGCTGCTGCGCGCGGTCGGGCCTCAGGGTCGGGTCAGCTCGTTCGAGCGACGCGAGGAGTTCGCCGAGGTCGCCCGGCGCAACGTGGCGCAGTTCTTCGGCGGGACGCCCGAGGCCCCGCACCCGGCCTGGGAGCTCACCGTCGGCGACCTGGTCGAGGAGCTGCCCGGCCACTGCGCCCCTGGCGAGGCGGACCGGGTGGTCCTGGACATGCTGGCGCCCTGGGAGTGCGTGGACGCGGTCGCCACCGCGCTGCGCCCGGGCGGGGTCGTGGTGGTGTACGTCGCGACGACCACGCAGCTCAGCCGCACCGTCGAGACTCTGCGGGCCCATGGCGAGTTCACCGAGCCGCACCCCTGGGAGACGCTGGTCCGCGACTGGCACGTCGAGGGGCTCGCGGTGCGGCCCAGCCACTCGATGAACGGGCACACCGGCTTCCTGGTCACCTCCCGCCGGATGGCCCCGGGCCACCCGGCGCCCCGCAAGAAGCGCCGCCCGGCGCCGGGCGCCTACGGCACCGACTACGCCGGTCCACGGCCGGTGGGCGTCGAGCCCGAGTCCGATCCGTGACCCGCCGACGGCGAAAGTCACCCGCGCGGAGCACACCACGCGGGTAGGGTCGACAGCGACGCGACTTCTCGTGGAGGTGATGTGGCGATGACCGCTCCGCAGAACAACCCTGGGCAGAACGGCTCCGGCTTCGGTGCGCACGACGGCATGTCCACCGACCAGCGGCTGATGGACACCGAGCGATCGCTCGCGGCCGTCACCGCCCACAACGAGCGGCTCGCCGCCACCCTGCGCGACGCGCGCGAGCAGATCATCACGCTCAAGGAGGAGGTCGACCGGCTCGCGCAGCCGCCGACCGGCTTCGGCACCTTCCTGGTGCGCAACGAGGACGACACCGTCGACGTCTTCACCGGCGGCCGCAAGCTGCGGGTGACGGTCAGCCCGGCGGTCGACCTGGACTCCCTGACCAAGGGCCAGGAGGTCATGCTCAACGAGGCGATGAACGTCGTCGCAGCCCTGGAGTTCGAGCAGGTCGGCGAGGTGGTGATGTTCAAGGAGCTGCTTGCCGACGGCGAGCGCGCCCTGATCATCGCCAACACCGACGAGGAGCGCGTCGTCCGGCTGGCCCACCCGCTGCGCGAGGTTACGCTGCGCGCGGGTGACTCCCTGCTGCTGGACTCCCGCTCGGGCTATGTCTACGAGCGGGTGCCGAAGTCTGAGGTCGAGGAGCTGGTGCTGGAGGAGGTCCCCGACATCGACTACGCCGACATCGGCGGCCTGGGCGGCCAGATCGACCAGATCCGCGACGCGGTCGAGCTGCCCTACCTGCATACCGACCTGTTCCGGGAGCACCAGCTCAAGCCGCC
>CAZTHV010000344.1:0-3774 GCA_964613165.1 uncultured Marmoricola sp. | reverse complement strand
GGCGTCATTAATCTGTTGTATGCAAATACAAAATCCGCTAAAAGTGACACCTGACGAGATTAAGATTGTCGAGCAAGTAAGGTACTGCCTGTATGCCCGCAAGTCGACTGAACAGGACGAATTGCAAGCCCTTTCAATAGATTCCCAAATCAAGGAGATGATGGACATGGCGCAAAAGGAAGGTTTGTATATTGCCGAAGTTCGCAAAGAAAGCCACTCGGCAAAGGAGTCTGGGCAACGACCAGTATTTCAGACGATAGTCCGAGACGTAAGGGATGGAAAGTTCAGTGGAATCATCGCATGGGATCCGTCGCGTATTTCAAGAAATGCCGGTGACCTCGGACAGATTGTAGACCTGATGGACCAAGGAAGGATCGTGGACATACGAACGCACGGACAAAGATTCACTAACTCACCGAACGAGAAGTTCCTCCTGATGATCCTGTGCTCGCAAGCAAAGCTTGAGAATGACCACAAAGGAGAAAACGTAAAACGCGGACTTCGCGCAAAATGTGAACAAGGATTCAGACCAGGAGTATCACCGCTTGGATATATTCACGACAAGTATGCGGACAAGGGACAGAAGCGAGTGCTAATTGATGCTGATCGTGCACCAGTGATTAAGGAAATGTTCGAGAAAGTGGCGTATGAAAACTGGAGCGGTAGAGACTTGCTCACATGGCTCAATACGACAAAGAATTTCACGACACGATCAGGAAAGCGGATTGTACTCAGTGCTATCTATACCATCTTGAAAGACACCTACTATTACGGAGAGTTCGAGTATCCTGTCGGAAGCGGTAAATGGTACAAGGGAGCGTATGACTCGATAATCACCAAGGAGCTGTATCTCAAGGCGCGAGCAAACCTGACAGCTCCAGCACGAAGGCACCCCGGCACGAATGAGTTCGACTTTACCAGAATGTTCTACTGCGGACGGTGCGGATCGGGTATCTGTGCCGAGGAGAAGTTCAAGCACTGCAAGAACGGCAACACGCACCGGTATGTGTACTATCACTGCACGCACTCAGCAGATAGATACTGCAAGGAAGGAGCCTTGCGAGAAGAAGAGCTACTCAATCAACTACTGGGATTGATAGACAAGATAGACATTGATGAGATTGGGATGAGGCAGAAGATCGAGTACGAGATCGGCAAATACCGACAGTTCAGCTATACGGTATTAGGAAAAGAAACGGAGTTTGATAACCGACCAATCGAGGCGGATATACGAAACTATGCAAAGCACGTACTGAGAAATGGAACGAGGGACGAGAAACGAGAGTTACTGAGCTGTTTGAGAGGAAGGATTGAGATAAAGGATAAGGAGATATCACTGAAAATTGGAAACTACTGAATTATTTTTGCACCACCCGTTGATCCGATTTTTTGTATATCATCATTTTCTATCGGAGAACTCCATTCCCACTGAATCTGTAAATGGGTTAGTCTTCTTTTTAATTCATCAATATCGCCAATCTGTAATACTCCGCATATTTTCATAGCAGTTGGATAATCAATAGAGTCTGAAATAAATTCAGGGGTTCTTCTTAGCCAAACGCAACTGCTTATTGGGTACCAACGACTGTGGTATCTGTCCTGAGTTTTCCCATTTCCATGCAGATGCAGGAAAAAATCAACCTCAGTAAATTCATTGAAGGGAACCACTCGAGCAACATCATCATTCTCGTGCATCTCTTTTAATAAGTCACTGTGAAGTGATATGCGGTTTCTTTTCTTGCTTTCATCCGCTAGTAACGGAGAATATTGATATAGCTCATGCCATGTAGTTTTTGTGCCATTTCTATGATGATCCGTCGGTCCCACCTTTAGGGTTTCCTTCAGCATATCTTTAAGAGTGTTCCACTTTTTCTCTCTCAAGAATGGAGTGATGAAACTTACAAAAAAATCATGTCCAACAAATTTGTAAAAATCACCATCGCAATTGTAATTTCTTCCTGAGCCGGATATTGGATCATACTTGGTTAATATTTTCCCAAACCAATTAAAAATCTCACTAGCTGAATCAATGTCATCCATTAGAACAATTGCTTCCGAAAGTTTTGCAAAGTCTAGCAGTAAAGGTTTTGTTTTGGGAATGGCAACCAAGAGGTCTTCTGCGGTTCCTCCATCTCGCATCATTTTTGGTTCTATCTTCTCTAGGCTATTTATAACATTTGATAAATATTCTCTAAGATCAATCTTTTTACTCGGTACGTTATTTTTTATTTTATCGATGATTGATGTCGTCGGTGCCTGTACGTTTATGTGTGAGAAGCCAGCCGTAAGAGCTAACTTTAAGTCTCTAATAAGACCTTTTTTAATTTCAGATCGATCAGTAACAGATTCAGCACAGTTGTAAGTCAGGGTTCTGTGCATTCTTAAATCAAAGGGTAATTTTTCTACTTTTCCAAAAGCTGTGTTAAAAACCAGAATTATTCGTTCGTGCCCTAAAGATCTCAAAGCATACCCAAGCTCTATCAAAACATTAGGATTCGGTACCGCACGTCTTTTTGCGGTACCGATTATTGAAACGTCGGCAACAAATATGTCTGCTGATTTAATTTTATCAAAAATAGCTGTGGCAATATTCGGAGCACCTGCTACACCTTGAGTATCTCTGTCTATCACTGGTTCAATGTCTGTCTCATTACCAATTTCTTTCGCTACTTCATTTAAGACATTTTCAATAAGAGTACGATTTGTACCGTTCGGTAAGTCAGATTGCCAAGAATAGAAAACTGTTCTTTTCATTAGTCAATTATAACAAAATTAGCTCTAACTATCAGGGTAAAATCAAAAATCCCCATGAAGGGGATTTTTGACGCGAACAGGTCGCTTTCACCAAAATAATCTGCTCTAGCGATCGGGCTCTAACTCCTAAAATTCTTAAAATCCGATCGTTAGGTTCTAATCCTATCTCTGGTGGTTGATAGGACACGAATTCTTTAGCGTCCTATCCCTGTCATAAAGCATTGATTTTATTGAATAAAATCTGGACGCGAACAGGTCGCTTTCACCAAAATAATCTGCTCTAGTGATCGGGCTCTAACCATTAATCTTTTCTTTTATATTCTCAGCTAATTCTTTCAGTTTTTTATTATCAGCTAATGGACCACCAGCTGAAGATATCCATCCTTCGTATTTATCAAACCATTGTTCTTTATCAGAAGTGTATTGTTTCCATTCTCCCTTTTTCATATGCTCTGTGCCATGCATTGGGACTAGCTTTATATGGGCATGATCAATTCCTGTACCTTCCATAATTAAACCAACCCTTCCTACATCTCCATAATAACTTTCAAGAGCTTGTGCTACCTTTTTTGATGCAACAATAAATCTTTGAAGAATATCGTCTGGCATTTTTAATACATCACTCCCGAAATGTTCTTTAGGGATAACAACAGAAAATCCTTCTGTATTTGGATCAATAGAAAGGAAAGCAATAAATTCTTTATCTTCCCAAAAAGAAGCCACAGGTATATTACCTTTAACTATTTCACAAAAAATACATTCGTTATCTTTAGTTTTTGCGTCGTAATTTGCCATATACAAGAATAGGACTCGAACCTATTATTTCTATATAAATTAATACTAAACTGAAAATCTAGATTTTAACAGAGACGGGACGAATTTCGTCAATTTTTATCCCTGTCTAAAATCTATATTTTACTTCGTATTTTGATGATGCGGACAGGTCGCTTTCACCAAAATAATCTGCTCCGCAGGTAGGATTCGAACCTACGACCAATCGGTTAACAGCCGATTGCTCTA
>CAZTHV010000343.1:0-3784 GCA_964613165.1 uncultured Marmoricola sp. | reverse complement strand
CCGTGGTCCAGGTCGGCGGCAAGGTGCGAGCCCGGCTCGAGGTGGCCCCGGACATCTCCGAGGCCGACCTGGAGATCGCGGCACTGGCCGACGAGGCCGTCCGGCGTGCGATCGACGGCGCGGAGATCCGCAAGGTGATCGTCCGGGCGCCGAAGCTGGTCAACATCGTCGTCTGACGAGCCGGTCAGTACTGCTTCGCACGGGTCCGTCCGGTCAGTACGCTTCGCCCGCTGCCGGTCAGTACGCTTCGCGATATGTCCCTCGCGCTGGTCACCGACTCCTCGGCCTCGCTGCCGGCGGCTCTCGCGGAGGAGCGGGGGGTCGCCGTCGTGCCGTTGCAGGTCGTGATCGGCGGCACGGCGTACGACGAGAGCGGTGCCGACGGCTCGGCCGAGGGGGCGACGACGGAGATGGTCTCCGAGGCGTTGCGTGCCTGGGTCCCGGTGAGCACGTCCCGGCCCAGCCCGGAGCGGCTGGCCGCCACCTACCGGCGCCTCGCCGACGCGGGTGCGTCCGCGATCGTGTCGATCCACCTGTCCGCGGACCTCAGCGGCACGGTCGAGTCCGCCCAGCTCGCCGCCCGGCAGTCGCCGGTGCCGGTCACCGTGGTGGACTCCCGCCAGGTGTCGATGGGTACCGGCTTCGCCGTCCTGGCCGCCGCCGACGCCCGTGACGCCGGCGCCGATGCGGGCGAGGTGGCGGAGATGGCCCGGATCCGGGCCGCGGCGACCACCTCGCTGTTCTACGTCGACACCCTGGAGTACCTCCGGCGTGGTGGCCGCGTCGGCGCGGCGGCGGCGCTGCTGGGCTCGGCGCTGGCGGTGAAGCCGATCCTGAAGGTCGAGGACGGGCGGATCGGCCCGTTCGAGAAGGTGCGCACCTCGAGCAAGGCGCTGGCGCGCTTGGGGGAGCTGGCCGTCGAGGCGGCCGCCGATGGCGAGGTGGATGTGGCCGTGGCTCACCTGGCGAGCCCCGACCGCGCGGATCAGCTTGCCTCGCGCCTCCGTGAGCGGCTCGCCGGCCAGCTCGGCGGCCGCGAGCTCGGCGTCGGCGAGGTCGGTGCGGCCCTGGGCGCGCACGTCGGCCCGGGCATGGTCGCCGCCTGCGTGGCCCCGCGTCTCTGAGACGCTGTCCCCGAGGCGTCCACAGACCGCCCTTCTCAGAGGTTCTCCACAGGAGGCCGGCCGGCACCTGCGCATGACCGCCGCACCTGCCTACGGTCGCCGACATGCGCAGGAACGACGTGGCCGCCGAGAGTGCCAGCAGGAGGCTGGCGGAGCTCGCCGTGCAGCTGGAGCGGGCGGGCGTGCCGCGGACCGAGCCCATCGCGGACGAGCCGCCCGTCGTTGCCGGTGAGGAGCTGGTCACCCCGGCGGTCCTGACCGAGCCCGGACGGCACACCCGCAGGCGCCCGGGAGTGGGTGGGCGGCTCGGTGGGTGGCTGACGGACCGGACTCCGCCGTGGCTGCACGGCCGGGTGGCTCTCGGCCGTGCACACGCCGCGACCCTGCTGCTGACCGCGCTGGCGGCCCTGGCGCTCACCGCTTGGCTGCTCCACCGGCCGTCGGCGTCGGTCGAGCGGCTCGCCGCAGCCGCCGAGGTGACGCCGACGCCGCCCAGCACGGTGGCCGCGCTGGTGACACCTGCCGCGACTGCCGCCTCGGCGGAGAATCCAGCCGGCGTGGTGGTCGTCGACGTCGCCGGCAAGGTCAGGCGTCCGGGCGTGCTCACGCTGCCCGCCGGCTCGCGGGTGACCGATGCGATCACCCACGCCGGCGGCCCGCGGCAGGGGGTGAGCCTCACCTCGCTCAACCTGGCCCGGCTGCTCGTCGACGGCGAGCAGATCCTGGTCGGCGTCAGTCCCGCCGGCGGGGTCGCCGCGCAGGCGGCGGGCGCAGCCGGCGCGGCGAGTGGCGCGGACGGCCCGATGGTGAACCTCAACACTGCGACGCTGACCGAGCTGGACAGCCTGCCGGGCGTCGGGCCGGTGACGGCGCAGAGGATCCTCGACTGGCGCGACAGCCACAGCGCCTTCTCCGCGGTCGACGAGCTGCTGGAGATCGACGGGATCGGGGAGAAGACGCTGGCCCGGATGGCGTCGCGGGTGACGCTGTGAGGGGGCCGGCAGCCGACCTGCGGATGCCGGTGGTGGGGCTGCTGGCTTGGGGGAGCGCCCTGGCCGGGCTGTTGCTGCCCCGGTGGTGTGCGGTCGCGCTCGGGCTGACCGGTGTACTCCTGCTCTGGGCCGGCGCCCGGCGGCCGGCTCACCTCACCACGGGCATCGCCTGGCTGATCGTGGTGCTGGTGGTGCTCGCCGTCGCGGTGCTGCGTCGCGAGGCGGCCGCCGCCGACCCGCTCGCGGCCGTGGCCGCGGAGCGGGCCGCCGTCACCGGTGAGCTGCTCGTGCTCTCCGACCCGGCAGTCCGGAGCGGGAGGCTCGGCGACTACGTGACGTTCCGCGCCCGGGTCGTCGAAGCGGTGGCGCGCGGCCGGATCGTCCGTGGCTCGGCGGTGCTGGTGGTGGCCCCGCGTGACTGGTCGCGGGTGGCGCTGGCCTCCCGGATCAGAATGGTGGGCCGACTGGGCCCGGCTGCCGACGATCGGCTCGCCGCGGTGATCGTGACGCGGGGTCCACCGCGTCACGTGGCCGACCCACCGGCGGTCCTGCGCGTCGTCGACCGGGTTCGGCAGGGCATCCGGGACGCGATGTCGGGACGGGCGGCCGAGCCGCGTGCGCTGGTGCCGGCCCTCGTCGACGGCGACGACGGCGGGATGGCCGAGGATGTGCAGGCCGACTTCCGGACCGCCGGGCTGACCCACCTTCTGGCGGTCAGCGGCACCAACTTGACGTTGATCGCCGGCTTCGTGCTGGTCCTTGCCCGCTGGTGCGGTGTGCGGGGCCGGGGACTTGTGGTGGCCGGACTGCTCGGCGTCGCCGGGTTCGTGCTGCTCGCCAGGACCGAGCCGAGCGTGCTCCGGGCCGCGGTGATGGGCAGCGTTGCCTTGGTCGGCATGGGGACGGGTGGCCGGAGGCGGGGGATCCGGTCGGTGGGCGTCGCGGTCGTGGCGCTGCTCCTGGCCGATCCCTGGCTGGCGGTGGCGCCCGGATTCGTCCTGTCGGTACTGGCGACGGTGGGCATCGTCGTGCTCGGACCGCCCTGCCGGGACGCGCTGTCCCGATGGCTGCCTCGCTGGGCCGCAGAGGCGGTGTCGGTGCCCTTGGCGGCACAGGTCGCATGCACTCCGGTCGTGGCCGTCCTCTCCGGTCAGGTCAGTCTGGTGGCCGTCGTGGCAAACCTGTTGGCGGCGCCCGTGGTCGGGCCGGCGACCGTGCTGGGCCTCCTCGGCGGACTTCTCGCCACGCTGTGGGTGCCCCTCGGACGCGTCGTGGCCGCACCGGCCGCGTGGGGCGCCGAGTGGATCGTGACCGTCGCCGAGCGGAGCGCGGCAGTGCGCGGGGCGGCAGTGGACTGGCCGGTCTCGCCCTGGTCGGTCGCGCTGTTGACGCTGGTCTGTGGACTGCTGGTGCTGGTGCTTCCGGGCCTGCTGGCCCGCCGTACCTGGTCACTGGGCATCTGCTGCGTGCTGCTGGGCCTCTGGCTCCTGCCTCTCCCGGTGGCGGCCTGGCCGCCACCCGGGTGGGTGATGGTGATGTGCGATGTCGGCCAGGGCGACGGCCTGGTCCTCGCCGCCGGTCGCAGGCGGGCGGTGGTGGTCGACGTCGGTCCGGATCCACGGGCGATGGACCGCTGCCTGCGCCGGCTCGGGAGCGAGGGGAGCCCTG
>CAZTHV010000342.1:0-3787 GCA_964613165.1 uncultured Marmoricola sp. | reverse complement strand
GATGAACCTCGGCAACGCCACCGGCCACCCGTCGTTCGTGATGTCGAACTCCTTCACCAACCAGGTGCTCGCGCAGATCGAGATCTACACCCGCACCGAGGAGTACCCGGTCGGCGTCTACGTCCTGCCCAAGCATCTCGACGAGGAGGTGGCCCGGCTGCACCTGGCTTCGCTCGGGGTGAGGCTGACCACCTTGACCGAGGAGCAGGCGGCCTACCTCGGCCTGTCCGTCGAGGGGCCGTTCAAGCCGGACCACTACCGGTACTAGGCATCCGATGACGCAGCACGACTCGGTGGGGCGAGTCAGGGTCCTGGTGGTCGACGACGACGCGGCCCTGGCCGAGATGCTCACGCTCGTGCTTCACAACGACGGCTTCCACAGCCGGATCGTGTCCCGTGGCGACGAGGCGCTGACGGCGTTCCGGGACTACAAGCCCGACCTGGTGCTGCTCGACCTGATGCTGCCGGGCACCGACGGGATCGAGGTGTGCCGCTCGATCCGAGCCGAGTCCGGTGTGCCGATCGTCATGCTCACCGCCAAGAGCGACACCGTCGACGTCGTGGTCGGCCTGGAGTCCGGCGCGGACGACTACATCACCAAGCCGTTCAAGCCCAAGGAGCTGATCGCCCGGATCCGGGCCCGCGTCCGTCGTACCGAGGAGCCGGTGCGGGAGACGCTCCGAGTCGGGGACCTGGAGATCAACGTGGCCGGCCACACGGTGCTGCGCGAGGGTGAGCCGGTGAGCCTGACCCCGTTGGAGTTCGACCTGCTGGTCTGCCTGGCCCGGCGACCGTGGCAGGTCTTCAGCAGGGAGATGCTGCTGGAGCAGGTCTGGGGCTACCGGCACGCCGCCGACACCCGTCTGGTCAACGTGCACGTGCAGCGCCTGCGGGCCAAGGTCGAGCACGACCCGGAGAGCCCGGCGATCGTGCTGACCGTCCGGGGCGTCGGCTACAAGGCGGGCCAGGTCCCCGGGGCGTCTCCCGATGAGCCGTCGTCGGACTGAGCTCGCCCGGAGCGCGCTGACCTTCTGGCGTCGCTCCATCCGGACACGGGTGGTGGTCGCCACCGTCGTGCTGAGCGCGGTGGTGGCCGGCTCGGCCGGCTGGCTGGTGATGCGGCAGATCTCGGACGGCCTGGTGAGCAGCCGGGTCGACCAGGCGATCGCCGAGGCGACCAGTGAGACCGATGCCGCCCGGGAGCGGCTCGGCTCGGCGGGCAGCACCGACTTCGACCCGGCGACCCAGCTGCGCCAGCTGGTCGAGTCGCTGCTCGCCCGCGGCAAGGTGCGCGGCTTCGCCGTGGTCGTCCTCGGGCCCTTCGACCCGGACGCTCCCGACTCGCCGTCCGACGGCGCCTCCACGACCGGCATCCGGGCCACGCCCGGCATCTCGCCGGAGAGCGTGCCCGCCCGGCTGCAGCAGCGGATCGTGCGCAGCGACACCTCGGCCTGGACCTTCACCCGGCTGCTGCACCGAGAGGGCGCCGCCGGCGAGGACCGTCCGGCCGTGGCGGTCGGGTCCCGCGTCGTGCTTCCCTCCGACGGCGGCACCTACGGGCTCTACTACCTCTTCTCGATGGAGGAGGAGCAGCGTACGCTCAATCTGGTCCGGCGCTCGCTGCTGACCTCCGGCATCGTGCTGCTGGCGCTGGTGGGCGGCGTGGTGCTGCTGGTCACCCGCCAGGTGATCGGTCCGGTCCGGCTGGTACGGCGGGTGGCGGAGCGGATCGCCTCCGGACGGCTGGGGGAGCGGATGCAGGTCCATGGCGAGGACGACATCGCCCGGCTGTCCACCTCGTTCAACCAGATGGCCGATGCCCTGCAGCAGCAGATCCGTCAGCTGGTGGAGCTCTCCAGTACCCAGCGCCAGTTCGTCGCCGACGTCTCCCACGAGCTGCGCACGCCGCTGACCACGGTGCGGATGGCCGGCGACGTTCTGTACGACGCCCGCGGCGACTTCGAGTCGATGTCGTCCCGGGCCGCCGAGCTGCTGCAGACCGAGCTGGACCGGTTCGAGAACCTGCTCACCGACCTGCTCGAGATCAGCCGGTTCGACGCGGGCGCCGCCGGACTGGAGCTGGCCGAGGTCAATCTCTCCGACGTCGCCCGCCGTACCGTGGACCGGGCGCTCCCGGTGGCCCGGGAGCGCGGGGTGGACGTGGTGGTCGACGCACCGGCGCCGTGTGTGGCCGAGGTCGACGCCCGTCGCATCGAGCGGGTGCTGCGCAACCTGGTGACCAACGCGATCGACCACGTCGACGTGCGGTCCAACGCCCGGCGAGACCGCCGGGTGGTGGTCCGCGTGGCCGGCAGCGCCACCGCGGTGGCCGTCAGCGTCCGGGACCACGGGGTAGGTCTCGAGCCCAGCCAGGTGAACATGGTCTTCAACCGGTTCTGGCGCGCCGATCCGGCCCGGGACCGCTCGACCGGCGGTACCGGTCTCGGCCTGGCGATCTCACTGGAGGACGCCCAGCTGCACGGCGGCTGGCTGCAGGTGTGGGGCGAGCCGGGGCAGGGCGCCCTCTTCCGGCTGACGGTGCCACGGCGCGCCGGCGATCCCCTGGCCGACAGCCCCCTGCCACTCGTCCCCGACGAGGCCGGGGAGGTGGAGTCGTGAGGACCACGCGGCGGATCGCGGTCTCCCTGGCCGGGCTCGTGGCGCTGGCGGCCTGCACCACGCTGCCCGACGCCGGGCCCGTGCACGAGCTGCCGGACTCGGCCGACCGCACCGGTACGACGGCGCCGTACTTCGCCCCGCCCGGGCCGCGAGCCGACGACACGCCGGAGGCGATCGTGCGCGGCTTCCTCCAGGCGATGCAGGCCAATCCGCCCAGCACCTCGGTCGCACGAGCATTCCTCACCGAGCAGGCGCGGTCGACCTGGAAGCCGAACCGCGGCACGATCGTCTACGACGCCTCGACGGTGGAGCAGCAGACCGATGCCGCCGCCGGGGTGATCGCGCGGCTCAGCGACGCGCACAGGCTCGACTCCCGCGGCGGCTGGATCGGGGGCCCCGCCGGTCACGCCACCACGCTGACGATGAATCTGGTCCCCGAGCAGGGCCAGTGGCGGATCGCCGACCCGGTGGACGCGCTGGTGGTGCCGTCGTCGTACTTCACCAGCCTCTTCGTGCCGTTCGATCTGTACTTCCTCGACGGCACCCACAGCGTGCTGGTCGCCGACCGGGTCTACATCCCGCGCGGGGAGCAGACCGCGACCAACCTGGTCCGCGGCCTGCTCGCCGGGCCGAGCCCCCGGCTGCGCCGGATCGCCACGAGTGCCTTCCCCGCCCGCACCGACCTCGACCTGGCCGTGGTCGTCAACGACACCGGCCTGGCCGAGGTGCCGTTGAGCCAGGACGTCCTCCGGCTGCCGCCGGTGGAGCTCAACCGGGCCGTCGCACAGCTGTCCTGGACGCTGCGTCAGGTGCCCGGGATCACCCGCATCCGGATGACGGTCGACGGCGCGCCGGTGCCCTTCCCCGACGGGCGCACCGATGTCCGGGTCGACGCCGCCGAGGAGTTCGACCCCGTCGCCGGCGCCAGCCGCGAGGCGGTGGTGGTCAGCCAGGGCCGGGTCGGCCGGATCGTGGAGGACGCCGTGGAGCCGGTGGGCGGGCCTTTGGGACAGACCGGCTTCACGTTGCGCTCCGTCGCGGTCAGGCCCGGCCCGGGCTCCGACGCAGCCTCCGGCTCTGGCACGGGGCAGGTCGCGGCGGTCACCGCAGACGGGCGGCGGCTGCTCGTCGCCCCCGACTACGGCTCCCGCGCGGCGCGGCGGGTCCG
>CAZTHV010000341.1:0-3790 GCA_964613165.1 uncultured Marmoricola sp. | reverse complement strand
AGCTGGTCGGCTGGCTGGAGGGCCTCTTCCACGGCATCCAGACCGCGATCTACGCCCAGCAGATGGCCGCCCGGGCCCAGCTGGAGCAGATGCGCCGTGCGCTGCCGGGTGGCATGCCCCCGCAGGCGGCGGGCGAGGAGCAGGGTGGCGCGCAGCTGGGCGAGCACAGCTCCGGCGGGATGTACCTCTAGACGCTAGGGGACTCGCCGGCGCCGCGACGCGGACGACCAGGATGAGGCGGTCACGGGATCGAGTCTCCCGGGGGCAGCGCACCGGTGTCGAGCAGATGCTCCACGACGCTCGCCACCCCGTCGGCATCGTTGCCGGGGGCCAGCCGCGCGGCCGCGGCGATGGCCCGGGGATCGGCGTTGGCCATCGCGTACGACGTACCGGCCCAGCGGAGCATCGCCACGTCGTTGGGCATGTCGCCGAACGCGACGACCTCGGCGGCGGCGATTCCATGGGTCACGCAGAAGTTGGCCAGCGTGGCCGCCTTGGTGACGCCCTGCGCGCTGATCTCCAGCAGCGAGGACGACGAGGACCAGGTGATCTCGACCCGGTCGCCGATCGCCTCCTCCGCGAGGTCCCAGAACTCCTGCGGCTCCAGTAGCTCGTGCCTGGCCAGCAGCTTGACCGCGGGAGCGTCGAACACCTCGGTCAGCGGCGCGCGCCTGGTCCCGGGCGGCACCGGGTACCGCTCGACGAAGCCCGGCTCCAGCGCGAGCCCGGAGAGCGTCTCCACCGCGAAGTGCGTGTCCGGTACGGCGCGCCGCAGCGTCTCGGCCACGTCGAGGCCGCCGGCCGGCTCGATCGGCCACATCTGGGCCACCCGCGCTCCGGCGACGTCCCACAGCAGCGCGCCGTTGGCGACGATCGCGTGTCCGTGCGCGCCGACGTGCTCGAAGACCTCCTCGGCCCACCGCAGCGGCCGCCCGGTCACGAAGACGACGTCGATGCCGGCCCGCTCGGCGGCCGCCAGGGCCTGCCGGGAGCGCTCGCTGATCTGGCCGTCGGAGCGGACCAGGGTGCCGTCCAGATCGGTGGCGATCAGGCGGACGGGCATGACCCAGACCGTATCCGGGCCGGTCCGGCCACTCCCCAACGCCAACTACTCAACCCAACGGTTGACAACAGCGAGCTCCCGTCCTAGCGTTATTCTCAACCATCAAGTTGAATACGGGAGGAGGCCCGGTGACCGACCAGCTGTCACGCGTGTTCGCCGCACTGGCCGACCCGATCCGGCGCGACATCGTCTCCCGGCTCGCCGGCGACGACGCGACCGTCACCGACCTGGCCGCGCCGTACGACGTCTCGCTGCAGGCGGTCTCCAAGCACCTCAAGGTGCTCGAGGAGGCCGGCCTGGTGACCCGGAGACGGGACGCGCAGCGCCGGCCGGTGCACCTGGAGGCCGAGGTCTTCGACCTGATGAGCAAGTGGATCGAGAGATACCGCCGTGAGGCCGAGGAGCGGTTCAGCCGCCTCGATGCCCTGCTGGCGGAGATGGACCGGCAACCGAACCGAGAGGAGCCAGCATCATGAGCACGAACCAGACGCAGGTCGTCGTCGAGAAGGACATGCCCGCTGTCCGCATCGTCCGTGAGTTCGAGGCCACGCCGGACAAGGTGTTCCGCGCGTGGATCGACCCCGAGCTCTTCGTCCGCTGGATCGGACCGCGCAGCATCGACACCCGCATCGAGGCCTGGGACGCCAGCACCGGCGGCCGGTGGGCCTACACCGCCCTGCGCGATGGCGAGCAGATCGCCGGCTTCTACGGCTCCTTCCACGAGGTCCGGCCGAACGAGCGGCTGGTGCAGACCTTCACCTACGACGGCGCGCCCGACGGCGTCGCCCTGGAGACCATGGTCTTCGAGCCTCTGGACGGCGGGCGTACCCGGATCACCTCGCTGAGCATCACCGACGACTACGCCGCGCGGGACGCGATGGTGGCCAGTGGCATGGAGACCGGGATCGTCGAGGGCTACGAGAAGCTCGACGAGCTGCTGGGCACTCTGTGAGCCCGGCCGCGACCCGGCCCGGCGGCCTTAGCGACGTCGGGGCAGCGGGCGGGCCATCACCAGGTGCCCGTCCTCGTCGGCGCCGCGCAGCTCGGTGAAGCCGGCCTTGGCCAGGACGCGCACGCTGGCCCGGTTGTCCGGAGTGGTGCGCGCCCGCACGCGGATGCCCGCGGCGTCGGTGTGCGCCAGCAGGGCCCGCAGCACCTCCGAGGCCACGCCACGGTTGCGGGCCTCGGCGACCAGGCCGTAGCCGACCTCCGCCTCGGCCACACCGTCCCCGGCCGGCTCGGGGGGCCCGAAGAAGCCGATCGAGCCGACGACGAGGTCGCCGACGATCCGGACGATGTGCCGCGGCCGCCAGGGGCTGTCGCCGGGGCCGGCCATGGCGATCCCGTCGAGGTCGTCGCGGCGCGGGTAGTCCGGGTGCCACGACGGCTCGCGTCCACCGGCCAGCATCGTCCGAGCCTCGTCCACCCCGATGACCACCAGCCGGAAGCGCGGAGTCGTGACGACCGCCGGCAACGCCGGGGACAGCGTCACGGGAACCACCGGCGAAGCTCCAGGACCGCTCCGTCCTCGACCACCGGCGCGGTGACATCGTCGGCGGCGGCCTTGACCACGTCGGGCGCCTGGCCCATGGCCACCGCGCGCCCGGCCCAGCCGAACATCTCGATGTCGTTGCGGCCGTCGCCGATCGCCAGCACGTCGGCAGCGTTCACGCCGAGCTCCTCGCAGACCCACTCCAGGCCGCTGGCCTTGCTGATCCCCTCCGGGGCGATGTCCAGCCAGGCAGTCCAGCCGATGAAGTAGTTGGTGCCGTGCAGGCCGAGCTTGGCGGCCAGGTTGACGAAGTCCTCCGAGGTGGAGTCCGGGTCACGGATGATCACCCGGCTGACATGGTCGGCGATCATGTCCTCGATGTCGCACACGATCATCTCGCCGTCGAGCTCGCCCTCGGGAAAGAGCCGGTTCACCCGGTAGCCGACACCGTGCTCCTCGACCGCGACCGCGGCGGCCGGCACGTGCTCCAGCACCGTGCGGACGGCGTCGTTGGCGTCGAAGGTGACCTCGTGGACGACCTTCATCGGGGCGTGCCGGAACACCACCGCGCCATTGGACGCCACGACGTACAGCGACTCCCCGGTCAGCTCGGCGACCAGCTCGGCGAGGCCGAGCCGGTCGGCGATCTGCGCCATGCTCAGCGGCGCCCGGCCCGACGCCAGCACGACGTGCGCGCCGGCGCGGGCGATGTCGAGCACGGCCTGCCGGACGGTCTCGTTGAGGTGGGTGGTCGACAGTCCCCGGTCGTGGTCGGGGATCAGCAGGGTGCCGTCGATGTCGAGGGCGACGGCCTTCGGAATCCAGTCCTGGGGCAGGGAGGGCTTGGGCAGGCTCAACCGGCGTTCCTCGGTACGACGGGCTCCAGGACGTCGCGGCCCAGCCACTTCCGCAGCGCCTGCGGCACCCGCACCGAGCCATCGGCCTGCTGGTGTGTCTCCAGGATCGCCACGATGGTGCGGGTGATGGCGCAGAGCGTGCCGTTGAGCGTGGCGATCGGCCGGATCTCGCCCTTGCCGTCCTCGGTGGCGAACCGGCCGCGGGTGTCCAGCCGGCGGGTCTGGAACTCGGTGCAGTTGGAGGTCGAGGTGAGCTCGCGGTACTTGCCCTGGGTGGGGATCCACGCCTCGCAGTCGAACTTCCGCTGCGCGGAGAGGCCGAGGTCGCCGGCAGCCACGTCGATGACCCGGTAGGCCAGCTCCAGCTTGTCGAGGAAC
>CAZTHV010000340.1:0-3823 GCA_964613165.1 uncultured Marmoricola sp. | reverse complement strand
GAGGATGGTCGAGGCGCCGTGGCCGCAGCCGACGTCGGCCACGGTCGCTCCGCGTCCGAGCTTCTCGACGACGCCCTCGAGCGCGGGGAGCCACTCCGCGACGAGGTGGGCGTTGTAGCCCGGCCGGAAGAACCGCTCACAGCCGATGTGGACATCCGTGTCGTGCTCGTGCCACCCGAAGCCGGACGCGCTACGGGCGGCCTCGAGGATGTGAGAGGCGTCGTGCACCGTGCCCAGGGCGATCTGGAAGAAGCCGGGCAGGAAGGCCGGGCTGTCCTCGACGGTGAGGGCCACCGCCTGCTCCGGCGGCAGCGTGTACCGCGCGGTGCTCGGGTCGTAGGCCACGTAGCCGCCGGCAGCCTGGGCATTGAGCCACTCGCGGGCGTACGGCTCCGCCGTGCCGGTCCGCTCGGCGAGCTGCGTCGGGGTGCTGGGCCCGTGTGCGGCGAGGTCTCGGTAGTAGCCGAGCTTGTCGCCCATGACGACGAGTGCGGCGTTCAGCGTCGCCCCCACCTCGTCGACGGCGCGGTGGACGAACGCCATCAGCTTGTCGGTGTCGATCTCTGGTAGGCCCGGCGTCGGGGCCTCATCGGTGGTAGTCATGTCGGGACGCTAGGCCGGCACCACGGCGCACCGCGTCCGGTGACCCCCCTAGCCTCGGCGTCCGGTCCCGCCAGTCCTCACAGCAAGTCGGCGATCAGCGCAGCGGCACGATCGGCACCGTCGGTCTCCACCGGCCGGAAGCCGGTCACCCGACCGATCTCCTCCACGACGGTCCGCGCGAGCAGGTCCGGAGTGAGGTCGTCGTACTCGAGGCATCGTCCCGCGCCGTACCGGTCGAGCCGGTGGCGGACGTGGAAGCTCTGCTCGAAGTGGTGGCGCAGCGGCACGTAGATGAACGGCGTGCCGGCGGCAGTCAGCTCCATGGTGGTCGTCAGGCCGCCCTGGACCACCGCGAGGTCGCACGCGGCCAGGTGCCGGTAGAGGTCCGGCACGAAGGCGTGCACCTCCAGGCCCGGCCGCGACGGCACCGCGCCGGCATCCAGGCGTGGGCCCGCGACGACGACCATCCGCAGGCCGGGCAGGAGGTCGCGCACCGCGTCGTAGGACTCGCCCACGCGGCGGAGCAGGTGGGCACCGACAGCCGAACCGCCGACGGTCACCACGCAGACGCTCTCGTCCGGCCCCCAGCCGAGCTCGGCACGCAGACCGGCACGGTCGGTGATCGCCTCCGCCTCCACGCCGGTGACGTATCCGCTGAAGTCGTAGTGCCGCTCGGTCCAGGCCCGGATCTCGGGCAGCTCAGGACCGAATCGCTCGGCCACGATGTCGCCCGGATTGCCGATGAAGACCGCACGGTCGCGCAGGCGTGGGTAGCGCTCGACGTGCTCGATCATCTCCGCGTTGTAGTCGGCGGCGACGAGCCGGTTGCGCTCATCGTCGTCCGGCATCGGCAGGAAGCCGACGAAGTCGGTGAGCCAGACGTAGCCGAATCTCTTGAGCTCGGGATTCTCGTGCAGGAAGTGGTCGACGTCCCAGGCCTCGTCGCCGACCACCAGGTCGTAGTGCCCCTCCCTGACCACGTCGTCGAACACCATGAAGTTGTTGACGAGCACCTCGTCCATGCGCCGCAGCGCCTCGAAGCAGTGCAGGTCGTGCTCGCCCGCTTCCTCCTCGATGTGCCGGGACTCGCTGGCCAGCCAGCGGCTCGCGACGTGGACCCGCTCGCCGGTCCGCTCGAGGACGCGTGTCACCGGGTGCTGGGCGAGCCAGTCGACCTCGAGGCCCTCACGCAGCCGCCGGAGGGACTGCGCAATGGCGATGTCGCGACGCGCGTGACCGAGGCCGATCGGCGAGGACAGATACAGCACCCTCTTCGGTCGTCGCCGGGCATGCCTCCACCTGCGCGAGCGGCGTGGCGCGAACCTCTCCGCGAACCCACGAATGAGGTGATTGACCTTCACCGGGTCGCGGGCAAGCGGCAGGTGGCCGCTGCCCTCGAGGGTGACGAGCTCACCACCGGTGAGCTCGGCGATCCGCTCTCCCCAGGCCGGCGGGGCGATCAGGTCCCGGTCGCCGTGGATCACGAGGACCGGACCGGTGACGGCGGCACACCACCGCTCCGCGGTCGATCGGCTGGGCCGGGACGATCGGTGCTGCGCCGTCAGCACGTCCGGCTCGGTCTCCAGACCCCAGGCGACCGCATCCTCGATCTGCTTCGTCGAGTGTGCCTCGGGAAAGCACATGCCGAAGAAGAACCACAGGAAGTCCTCGTGCTGCTCGGTCCAGTAGGCATCGCTGTACTTGGCCCAGTGCTCGATCGGGTCGCGTTCGATCAGGGGGACGCGCGACGGCGGAAGGGCGACCGGATCGATCGGCTGCCTGCCGTCCACGTCCCGCTCGAGGATCGGTACCGACGCACTGATCAGGACCGTGCCCAGCACTCGGTCACCGTGCTCGGCGGCGAGCTGCAATGCGCGGCATCCACCGAGCGACAGCCCGACGACGACGGCTTCGGCGGTGCGCGTCGCGTCCAGCACCGCAACGGCATGGGCCACCTCCGCGTCGTGGTCGTAGGCAGCTGGATCGAGCGGACGATCGGACAGGCCGTTGCCGGGACCGTCGTACGTCACCACCCGGAAATGTCGCGCGAGGTAGGGCACCTGCGCCTTCCAGAAGCGCTTGTGCACGATCGTCCAGGTCGGCAGCAGCAGAATCGTCGGGCCCGGCCGACCGTCGGGCGACTCGTAGACCTCATAGTGGACCGCGACGCCGCTGGTCTCCACGAGACCAGCAGCATCTGGCTCGCGCGCCTTCACCATTCCAGTGTCCGCCCTCCGTCCGGGAAAGGCATGCCGGACGCCGGTCTCCCCGTCCTAGACTGCGCTTGTGCTCGTCGGACGAGGCACCGAGCAACGCCTCGTGGGCCGGCTGCTCGCCGGCGCGCGGATCGGCAGAGGTGGCGCGCTCGCCGTCATCGGCGATCCTGGTGTCGGCAAGACCGCACTGCTCGACGACGCAGCCCGGAAGGCGGGCGGCGTGCGAATTCTCCGTGCCACCGGCACGGAGGCCGAGCAGGACGTCGCCTTCGCGGCGCTGCACTTGCTCCTCCGGCCCGCGCTCCGCCTCCTCGACGCGATTCCCGCGCCCCAGGCAGCGGCCCTGGGCAGCGCCCTGGCGCTGCGCGCCGGGACGGGCGGCGACCGGTTCTCCATCGGTGCCGCGACTCTCGGGCTGCTCTGCCGCTACGCCGAGGAGGCACCGCTCGCGGTCATCACGGACGACCTGCAGTGGATGGACCGCCCGTCGGTCGAGGCGCTGGCGTTCGCCGCTCGTCGCGTCGGCGAGGATCCGGTCGCTGTCCTGCTCGCGGGCCGCACGGGATCCTCCGACGACCTCCTCGATGGGCTGGACGTTCTCGAGCTGACCGGCCTGGAGGAGTCCGCGGCCGCCGAGCTGGTGCGCTCGCTGGACATCGACGCGCCGACCGACGAGAAAGTGGCCAGGCTCCACGCGGCCACCGGCGGCAACCCGCTCGCCCTTCTCGAGCTCGGACGGAGCCCCGACCTCCTCGACGAGCGGGCGCCGGGCCTTCCGCCGGCGCTGCCGGCGCGACTCGCCGCCGTCTTCTCCCGCCGTCTGGCACTGCTGGACCCTGGCACCCGGGCCGTCCTGCTCGTCGCGGTCGTGACGAACGGCGATCTCCAGCTGACCGCGTCGACCTGCGCCCGTCTCGGCCTCGACGTATCCGGTCTGCGGTCTGCCGAGCGTTCGGGGTTGGCCACGGGGGGCGCCGGGCGCATCGAGATCCGGCGCCCGCTCG
>CAZTHV010000339.1:0-3834 GCA_964613165.1 uncultured Marmoricola sp. | reverse complement strand
CCACGTGCCCGGCCCCGCCCAGGACACTCTCGACCGCGCCGCCGAGCATCGCCGTCGAGACGGGGTCGTTGACCACCGGCGGCACCCCGCGGACGTAGCGGATGTCGGCGTCCACGCCGTACGGCTCGATGATCTGGCCGACGGTCTCCCGGACCAGCTGCTCGGCGTCGGCCCAGGCCACCGCGTCGAGCATCCGGACCGTGCCGGCGGCCCGGCCGATCGAGGGGATCACGTTCATCGCCGACCCGGCGCGGACCACTCCCCACACGACGCTGACGCCGGCGCGCGGGTCGAGGCGGCGGGAGAGCACAGCGGGCAGCTCGGTGACCACCTTGCCCAGCGCGAAGGCGAGATCCTCGGTCAGGTGCGGCCGCGAGGTGTGCCCGCCGTGACCGGTGAGCCGGACGTCCAGGGAGTCGGCCGCTCCGGTCAGCGGGCCCTCGCGCAGCCCGACCTGGCCCACGTCGGTGCCCGGATCGCAGTGCAGCATGAATATCCGGGAGACACCGTCGAGGGCCCCGGCGCCGATGACCTGGAGCGCGCCGCCCGGCATGATCTCCTCGGCCGGCTGGAAGATCAGCCGCACCGGACCCGGCAGATCCGCGCCGAGCGCGTGCAGGGCCAGTCCCGCGCCGATCAGCCCGGCGGTGTGCACGTCGTGCCCGCAGGCGTGGGCGACACCCTCGACCGTGCTCCGCCAAGGACCGGTCGTGGCGTCCTCCACCGGCAGCGCATCCAGGTCGGCGCGCAGTGCCACCATCGGGGCCACCATCGGGGCCACCACCGAGTCCACCACCGGGCCGGTCGTCGGCCTCTCACCGGCGCCGACGTCGGCCACCAGTCCGGTGCTGCCCAGCGGCCGGGTGGCGATCCCCGCCTCGGCGAGGCGCTTGGCAACCACCGCAGTGGTGCGCTCCTCCTGCCAGGAGAGCTCGGGATGGCTGTGCAGATCGCGCCGGATGCCGATCAGCTCGCCGGTCAGCTCCTCGACGCACGCGACCAGGCGCGCGATCAGGGAGGAGTCGGCCGGCACAACGCTCAAGGCTACCCGGGCAGTACGTCGGCGAACACGAAGCCGTCCCGCTCCACGACCTCACCGACCCGTACCGGCAGCGGGGCGGCGAAGCCGGGGCCGTCGTGGACGAACGTGTGGAACTCACCGTTCTCGCCACACGGGTCGACGTCGTCGGGCAGCTCGGCCAGGAGATCGGCGTCGAACGCGCGGCCTGCGAAGGAGCCGTCCAGCCGGGCCGGGTCGACACAGGTCAGGACCGCGCGGATGCCGCGGTCGAGCATCTCCCGAGCGAGACCGCCGGTCTCCCGCTGCCAGAGCGGGAACACCGGCGCGATCCCGGTGGGCGCCAGCATCCGCTCGCGGTAGGCGCGGATGTCGGCCAGGTGGAGGTCGCCGAACACCATGCGGGTGATCCCGTCAGCCAGCGCGACGCCGACGGCCGCCGCCATCCGCTCCTCGTAGGTCTCGTTGCGGCATCCCGCCGGGATCGGGACGACGTGCAGCGGCAGGCCCACAGCGGCTGCCTGCCGCTCGAGCAGCGTGCGGCGTACGGCGTGCATCGCCACCCGGTCGGCGTCCTCGTCGACCGTCGTGAGGAGCCCGACGACCTCCAGATCCGGGTCGTCGCGGGCCACGGCCAGCGCAAGCGTGGAGTCCTTGCCGCTGGACCAGCTGACCCAGGCGCGGGCAGTCATCGCCTCATCCGTCGCCGTCGTACGCCGCGAGCAGCTCGTCGGCCGCGACCGGCGCGGTGAGCGTCCCTTCGGAGAGCCGCCGCCGGACGTCCTCGCGAATCGCGGCCACCCCCGGCGAGCGGCGGAGCCGGTCGGCCAGCTCGTCGCGGACCAGCGCCCAGGTGAACTCCAGCTGCTGCTCGGCACGCTTGGCGGCCAGACCCTGCTCGCCGAGGAACTCGCGGTGGGCCAGGATCCGCTCCCAGACCGTGTCGATGCCGCGCTCCTCCAGTGCGGAGCAGGTGAGCACCGGCGGCACCCAGCCGCTGCCTCCGCCGTTGACCAGCCGCAGCGCTCCGGCGAGCTCCCGGGCCGCGCCCTTCGCCTCCATCTCCCGGTCGCCGTCCGCCTTGTTCACCGCGATCACGTCGGCGATCTCGAGGATCCCCTTCTTGATGCCCTGCAGCTGGTCGCCGGTCCGGGCGAGGGTCAGGAAGCAGAAGGTGTCGACCATGCCGGCGACGGTGATCTCCGACTGGCCCACGCCGACGGTCTCGACCAGCACCACGTCGTACCCGGCCGCCTCCAGCACCAGCATCGCCTGGGTGGTGGCCCTGGCGACGCCACCCAGCGTGCCCGCAGAGGGCGAGGGCCGGATGTAGGCGAGCGGATCGGCGGAGAGCCGGGCCATCCTGGTCTTGTCACCGAGCACCGAGCCGCCGGTCCGGACGCTCGACGGATCGACGGCGAGGACACCGACCCGCAGTCCCTGCCCGGTCAGGTGGGTGCCCAGCGCCTCGATGAAGGTGGACTTGCCGACCCCCGGCACGCCGGAGATCCCGACCCGCACCGAGGTCCCCGCGCCCTCGCCGCCCTCACCCGCATCGGACAGCGTGGCCAGCAGATCCCGGGCCGCCCGGCGATGGTCCGTCCGGGTGCTCTCCATCAGGGTGATCGCCCGGCTCACCGAAGCCCGGTCGCGGGCGTGCACCCCGGCGACCAGGGCCTCGACGTCGGGAGCCGCCATCGCTCTCAGACCAGCGCTCTCAGACCAGCGCTCAGGCCGCGTGACCGAGCTGGGCCGAGAGCTTGCGCAGCAGCTCCAGGGCGGACTCGGCGATCACCGTGCCGGGCAGGAAGACCGCCGCCGCGCCCGCGCCCAGCAGCGTCGGCACGTCGTCGGGCGGGATGACCCCGCCGACCACGACCATGATGTCCTCGCGACCGAGGTCGGCCAGCGCCTGCTTCAGCGCCGGCACCAGGGTGAGGTGGCCGGCCGCCAGCGAGTTCACCCCGACGACGTGGACGTCGGCGTCGACCGCCTGCTGGGCAACCTCCTCGGGCGTGCTGAACAGCGGCCCCACGTCGACGTCGAAGCCGAGGTCGGCGAAGGCGGAGACGATCACCTTCTGACCGCGGTCGTGCCCGTCCTGGCCCATCTTGGCCACCAGGATGCGCGGCCGCCGGCCCTCCGCCTCCGCGAACCGGTCGGTGGCGGCCAGCACGTCGGCGACAGTCTCGCTGGACCCGGCCTCGCGCTTGTACACCCCGGAGATGGTACGGATCACGGCCTGGTGCCGGCCGTAGACCTGCTCCAGCGCCTCGGAGATCTCCCCGACAGTGGCCTTGGCGCGGGCGGCGTCGACGGCCAGCGCCAGCAGGTTGCCGTCCAGCGAGCCGTGCTGGGAACCGCGCTCGGCCGAGGCGGTGAGCGCCGCGAGGGTGCGCTCGACCTCGCCCTGGTCGCGCTCGGCGCGGAGCCGGTCGAGCTTGGCCAGCTGCTGCCGGAGCACCTGCTCGTTGTCGACCTTGAGCACGTCGAGGGGGTCCTCGTCGGCCAGCCGGTAGGTGTTGACCCCGATCACCGGCTGCACGCCGGAGTCGATGCGCGCCTGGGTACGGGCGGCCGCCTCCTCGATGCGCAGCTTGGGGATGCCCTGCTCGATCGCCTTGGCCATGCCGCCCGCCTGCTCGGCCTCCTCGATGTGCGCCCAGGCGCGGTTGGCCAGATCGTGGGTGAGCCGCTCGACGTAGTACGAGCCGGCCCAGGGGTCGATCGTTCCCGTCGTACCTGACTCCTGCTGCAGCAGCAGCTGGGTGTTGCGGGCGATCCGCGCGGAGAAGTCGGTCGGCAGCGCGATCGCC
>CAZTHV010000338.1:3245-3847 GCA_964613165.1 uncultured Marmoricola sp. | reverse complement strand
GTGGTGGGCCACCCCGGCGGGGTCTTGGTCCTGGGCGAGCGGGACTGCTCGATCCAGCGGCGGCACCAGAAGGTGGTCGAGGAGGCGCCGGCCCCCGGCCTGCCCGAGGCGACCCGGTTGGCCCTGCACGAGGCGGCTCGTGCTGCCGCGAGCGCGATCGACTACCGCGGCGCCGGCACGGTGGAGTTCCTCTACGACGCCGACGCCGACCGGTTCTTCTTCCTGGAGATGAACACCCGGCTCCAGGTCGAGCACCCGGTCACCGAGCTGGTCCACGGCGTCGACCTGGTCGAGCTGCAGCTGCTCGTCGCCGAGGGACAGACCCTCGACGTGGTGGAGGCTTCGCCGGCGGGCCACGCCGTCGAGGCCCGGCTCTATGCCGAGGACCCGGCCGCCGACTACCAGCCGCAGAGCGGGACGCTCACCGCCTTCGAGATGCCGCACGACGCGGCCTTCAGCGGTCTCGCGAGCAGCGGCGTCCGCCTGGACTCCGGCTTCGAGTCCGGTTCGGAGGTGAGCACCTTCTACGACGCCATGCTCGCCAAGGTGATCGCGTTCGGCGAGAACCGGCAAGATGATCTTCTGGAGAACCTCGCTGCTGG